>BNTV01000179.1 GCA_025996865.1 Bacteroidia bacterium | reverse complement strand
TCATACACCGCTTTGCGGTGTATGATATTTATTGCAGAAATGAACGGGACGAGTGTTTCATTATTGAAATGCAGGTTGTTTATCAAAAGCATTACCTCGACAGGATGCTGTTCTATTCAACTTTCCCGATTCAAAAGTATGCTATAAAAGGGAAATGGGACTTTGAGTTAAAGCCGCTTTATTGTATTTCGATTGTGAATTTTGAGATATTCGGCAAAGAAGGATATTTGAATCATGTCGATTTTATCTGGAGGGAAGCGATGGAAAAAGCAACAGGGAAAGTGAACTTTATCTTTATCGAGTTGCCGAAATTTAAGAAAACACTGAGGCAGTCAGAGACAAGATTGGATTGTTGGATTTATTGCATCAAGCATCTTGGGGACTTAAAAAAACAGCCGGCAAGATTGCATGATGAAATATTTGATGAATTATTTAAGACAGCAAGAATAAACAAATTAAAAGAAAAAGAAATGGGAGAATATAGAAAAAGCGTAACCGAATATGAGGACGTTAAGATTTGTATGAGAGATTTCGGTGAATTGAATATGGAAAAAGGCTTGGAAAAAGGCTTAGAAAAAGGCATGTTGGCAAAAACAAAAGAATTTGCCAAAAAGAGTTTGGAAGAAGGCTTATCTATAGATCTTTTATCAAGAATAATCGGTCTTACCCCTGAACAAATCAGACAATTACAATAAATTCCTGAAAAATCCGGTTTCGTCATTCGGTTATGAAATACGGATATTTTCTCGAACGACAATGCTGTATTATGATTTTATGAATCTCAGGACAGGATCAAAACTCAGCAACCAGCTTAATATTAAGTTGTCGCCCTGTCAGTCGATCCGGCACGGCATACAAAATACCACCGGTATCGGCAAACCAGGAATAAGAACTTACATTGCCAATATCGAAAAGATTAAACAGATCGACTCCTACCCAGATGTTTTTGATATATCGCCAAAAGGAATTGTCCCGTATCAGGCTGTTTTCATCCAGCAGGCGGTAAGTCATTCCGATGTCCACTCTGTTGTAAGGCCGTGTCCGGATGCTTCTTATGTATTTGGATTCGCCTCCCGGAACGCTGAAAGGAATTCCACCCGCCCAAATCGCCCGTAAATTGACCTGAACTTTTTGGTCAGGAATGTAAGGAGCATAATCGGTAAAGTAAAAGGTGAAATTATACAACTGGTCGGTCGGCATGGGAACTTTTTTTCCGTCGATATATTGTTTGGCTTGCATAAGTGAAAGTCCTATCCAGGAATCGGCGCCGGAAACAAATTGCCCAAACAGCTTCATGTCGATACCGGTGGAATAACCGTGCGAAACATTGGAACCGTAATAATCGATCCGTACATTATTGACGGTATAGGGAACCAGATTGTCCATTTTTTTGTAATACAATTCGGTCGTAAACTTAAACGGGCGGCTGTCGAAATTGAATTTGTAATCGCTTCCGAGCACAAAATGAATGGAGCGTTGCGACTTGATTTGCCGGTTCAAATTTACATGGCCATTGCCTAAACTGTCTTCAGTAACCGTTCTGAATTCTTTGTAAAACGGCGCCTGATAATAAATACCGGTAGCCAAACGGAAGTTAAAATTTTCGTTCCGGGAAGGAATGAAACGGAAGGATGCCCGGGGACTGAAAATAAATTCTTTGTTGAAATTCCAGTACGAACCGCGTATTCCGGCTGTTATTGAAAAGAATCCTTTCTCGGTGCGAAACCGGTAAGTGTCTTGTAAATAACCCGAAAAACGGTTGGAGGTAATGTCGTTTTTCGAAAGAAGATTGCTGTAAACCCGCAATGTTTCTTCATCATAAGGCAGGGAATAACCCATAGAGTCCTGCAATTCCCATTCCCGGATGCGATCTCTGTTTTTTTCTCTCTGGTAAGCCAATGACCACCGGACGGTATTTTGACTGAAGCCGGCGCTGCCATTCAAAGCCGCGCTCATCACATCCGTTTTCAGGTAATTGCGGGCATGATTCAGAAATGTACCCGTTCCGGTAATCTCTTTTTCGTCCTCGGACAACACATTACTCAACCAATATTCTCCTGCAATATCATAATTTTCTTGTTCCGTCGATTGGAAAGCCGATACCTGCAAGGCTACATCCGCATGTTCGGTAATGTCATATTTCAAAGTCGCAGCGCCGGATAAAGTCTTGAAACGGTCTCTTTCGGCGCCGGCGTAATAAACGGTAAATTTCCTCGGTTCAGCCATCGTTCCGAAAGAAGTTTCCCGTTCGGTCGGATTAAAATCATACGTATTATCGGAATAGTTACCCAGAAAACTCAGGTTGAGTTTGGGCATGAGAGCATAAGTCATGTAGGTTTGCAAATCAATTGCTGTCGGATTGTAATCGCCTTTGGTATCCAGCGTATTCAGCAAAGTAGTTCCTCTTTTGTAGCGTAATCCGGTAATCTGGGTGAATTTGCCGGAAGAACTTCCCAAATACACATTTCCGCCCAATAAACTTCCGGTTACTCCGCCTTCAAACTGTTCCGGTTTTTTGTAAGTCACGTCCAAAACGGAGGACATTTTATCGCCGTATCGCGCTTCGAATCCTCCGGAAGAAAAAGTCACTTCGGCGGTCAGGTCAGGGTTGATAAAACTCAAACCTTCCTGTTGCCCGCTACGAATCAGAATCGGACGATACACTTCTATCCCGTTCACATAAACGATATTTTCATTGTAATTTCCCCCGCGCACGGAGTATTGGGTACTGAGTTCACTCGCTCCGGAAACACCCATCCCGGCAGTAATCACAAGCGATTCGATACTTCCGCCGGTGGCATCGACATTCAAGCGATTCCGGTCAGTTTGAATATTTGTCATCATATTGGACGGTTGTCTTTTACCGGTTATGGTTACGGCTCCCAATTCGAAATCGGTTTTTCGCATTTTGACATTAATGTTCATATCGCCTGTTACCAAGGGTATCACTCTTTTCGTTTTGTTGTATCCCAAACAGGAAAAGACAAGAACGCAAGAATCGTTTTTTGATATATTGAGCGTATATCTCCCTTTCTCATCAGTAAAAGCTCCGGTGGTCGATTTCTCCACTTGGACGGTTGCCAGTTCCAAAGGAATCCCCTCCGTATCCGTCACAACGCCGGAAATCCGTGCCTGTTGGGAAAAACCGGAAAAAGAAACCCATGTCAGAAAAAAAACAAATATGAATCGAGTATTCATTCGCGAAAAACTAAATTATTCATTAGTTAATAACGGAGAATAATGGATTTACGTATAAATCCGTGTGAAATTTAAAAAGAGCGGCATGGCTTTGTGCATTGAGTATGGGATGTCTCTTTTCTTCATTAAAAGTGTGGAGACACGCTCCCGCGCATCTCCACACGACACACACATAAAATATACCCGACACAGGCGCGAATTCATTTGCGCCTGTCGAATATATAATATACCATTATTCACCTATTCAGCAACACAGCGGACAGAGAAAGCGGACGTCCGGTAGTTGTTGAACGTGGGGTTCGCCGACGGGCTACTGAAGCCTAAGTGGTAGCCGCGGACATTAGAGTTCGGTGATGACGACCAGTAGATGCCGTTCGTACCTGCATTGGTTAATGCGCCCGTCGAGTAGTAACGGTACCCGGAAGCTGGGAAATACGGGGTGTTTAACTTATTCCGCCGGTATCCGCTGGTAAAAGCAGTGGTGCCCTCAGCATTCTGAGTAGTTTCGGGCGCAAAACCATTATCGACTTTAATATAATCAGCGGCGGCACCAAACTCTAATGAGGTGGGCATCCGCCAGCGTTTGCCCTTGGGCGCCGCGCCGATATTTGTCAGGTAAACACAAATATCACCCTTGTAAGCGGCAATAGTAGTTGGACCGGTAGCAGCGTCTTTAGTTATTGTGGTCAAATAAGCCTCGCCGCGACCATAAGGAACAGGCTGATCATCTACGTATGGAACGTCAAGATAATTAGGATAAGTAGTCGCATCGGTTGTCCATGTTTCGTCAACTCCCGGGTTAGCAGGGAAATAACACGTTGCCGGCCAGGCGTCTCCTGCCGGTGCTATACCGACCAGGCTACCCCATTTGAAATAAACACCCTGATACTGCTCATTGGTTTTCTCGTTACTGTCGTCAAATGTCAACTTCGTGCCGTTCCAATAGATATTGCTGCCCGCCCACTGCAAACGGAGTGGCTCTTCCTGAGTAACTGTACTGTAAGTGCTTACCACAACATTTGTGAATACGATGGGCTTCTTTCCAAACAGTTCAAACTGGAATGTATATTCCCGTTCCATTTCAAAGGCGATGGAAGAAGCATACGCATCGCCCGCAATGGCCGGAACAGGAACGGCATAAGTAACAGGAGTCGCAGCGAGGTCATCTTCCTTATAGGTAATCTCAATGTAAAACAGGGAAGAAGGGTCTGCGCCGGTTACCGGGGTTGCCTTGGGTAAATCGGAAGCGACGTTGGTCTGCGGAATGATGTAAAGCGCATCGTTGCCGTCAACAATGTCAGTCCAGCCGGTGGTGGCGCCAAGAACGCTTGTTTCGGACAGCGTTGCCTCCAAGTCAATGGCGGTGGCTGCACCGTCAGGCACCCAATACGTTTGGTAGCCCGGCGAAGCGACGGTGGCATTGTCGCTCGGATAAGCAAACACAGCTCCATCCCTGGGTAAAGCGCTCAAATCCAGCGTAGCCTTGCCCTTGAGGTTTTTCAGCTTGATGCTCTGCACAATAAAATCCTGCGCACTTTCGCTCTTTGCCTGGAACTTGACGCGCGAGAGGGCATGGCGGAAAGTCAGGGGAACACCTGTCGAGCCGTCGGTGCCATAAGTGCTCGAGTGATGAGCCACCAGCAAGTCCTGCTGACTGGCAGGCGTGGTGGGCAAGGTGAACTCGATGCCCGGCTCGCCGGTGTTCACATCTTTCTGACCCGTCAATGCGGTGGGCGATCCCGTGCCGGCAGAGCTGGAAAGCGGGGCGACACCCGTTGCCACGGCCGGAGAGTAAGCATAAAAATTAACCGTGGCTGTTTCAGGCCAGTAAGCAGTCGGGGAATAAGTCCAGCCCAACGTATTGCTGCCCGATACGAGAGCGCCGTCAATAAGCACCTGTGCCGCCGCCGCTGCGGTAGGATCCGTAGCCAGCACGGCAAAATCCACAACATCGGCTGCCTGAGTAGGCAACGCCCGGAGCGGTTTGTTCGCCCAGGTCTTAAACGTGATGGCCTGTCCGCTGCTGCCTGCGGCAGGCGTTTGACCTTCGTCGAGGTCATTGCTGCAACTGCCTGTTATTAATGCAATTGCAATCATGCTTAGAAAAAAAAGATTTCTTTTCATCTTTGTAAAAAATTAAATTTTAAAAACTACCTTAAAAACTCACTATCTGTTTTTGCAAAATACAGTCAAAATCATTACCCCCAACCCCCTGAAGGGGGCTTTAGTGTCTGCGATGATGCACACTGTGCTGCGCCAAAGTCCCCTTCAGGGGATTTAGGGGTTCACCTGAGCGGCAACGGCACCACCACATTGTCGTAGTCGGTCACGTCAACAATAAAAGTGCCGTCGCCCGGCTCGTCGGGAATCACCAGCCGCCCTTCGTTTTGAAGCACAATATCATATCCGCTGTTTTGCAGCCGCCAGGCCGCCTGTTCTTCGAGGGTTCCGTTTTCGCCCAGCGCCCCCGCTATCTGTTCGCGCACCGTTTCTTCCCAGGTGCCGTAATAATACCCGTGCCTGCCGGAAATGACTCCCACGGTGAGCCGGTTGAGAAAGTGTTCGATATCGGCGGGGCCGAAGGTGCAGAACGCTCCCGTAATGGAATCGCCTGCCCAGCTTACCCGTCCCTGCCGGTTGCCGAACAGCACGGTGGCCGGTTCGATCCCCTTCACCCCGTCACTCATCCGGTAAGCCGCAGACATGCCCGATATGGCGCCATAAGCGCCGGCGATATTTTCTACGCCTTCCACGTCCAGAATCAAAAAAGTAAACTCCCGGAGCACATTCTGCGGATAAAAATGCAGATACTGCGTTTGTCCGGGAACAGGCTTGACGGTGAAAAGCGTGTCGTTGCGCGTCACAAAGAAGTTGTAGGGATAAGGCTCGGAGACGGTGTTTTCCTCCGTTTCGCCCGCTGCCGCCCGGATCAATGCGCTGTTCGGCCCGTAAGTGTTGTACAGGCCGGTAGCCGGTGCGCTGTAAGCCTCAAACAAATCCAAACCGTCTTCGTTGCGGAAATGAATATATTCGTTGCCGTAATAATCGTAACAGAGCGGGATATAGGGAATGCTTCCGGGTATGTTCATCCGGCCGCCGTCCACGGGAAGGTCGGCGCGTTCGTAACCTTGCCACGCGTTTTGGGCAAACAGGTGGACGGCCATTCCCAGCCGGGGCTTGTCCGCAGGGTTGATGCCGTCCCAATGGATGACGACCTCTACCGCTGCCGCATCCCCGCAGGGATCATCGGCGCTCAACTCCCTGTTTTCGCAGGAACAAAACAGCAGGAACAGGGTAAAGGGTAAAAGATACAGGGTATAAGGTTGCCAATACCGGTCGTGCACCCTGTACCCTTCACCTTTTACCTTATTTCCCCTGTCAGGCGTTGCAGCGGTTTCTCCCCTCTCCTTGAGGAGAGGGGCAGGGGGTGAGGATGTATTGATATTGCGATTCATTTCAATCATTCAATTTATAGACAATTGATACTGCGGCCTGTGTGGGACCGATATACCTGCGCTGTTTCGTGCTCCGTTTGGGATAACAGTCGGCGCACGAACTGTGATTGTACTCGTTGTATTCCCCGCCCAGATAGCCAACTCCCAGGTTGAAATTCAGGTTCCACCGGCGGGAGAGCGGCAGGGAATAACCGCCGGTCAGCCCCATCGAATAGCTGAGATTGCTGAGAAACCCCAGGGGTTCACCCCCTTTGGGAAACAAACGGACGTCGTAAGTGCCCACCGCGCCGTAAATGCCGGTGAAAAATCCCGTCAGGGCTTGCGGACGGTCGCCCCACCAGTAGCGGTTTTCTATCCACAGCATCTGGATGCGGTGGCTCCAGTAGTTGGGTGAACCGGTATCCCACCAGCTCCATGCGCCTTGCAGCAGCAGGGACTGCCGGTTGAAGGCAAGCTCTATTGAGAGGTTGGGAAGCAAGGCTGCATCATACAGCAGGTTGGTACTCACGGCGAACACCCGGT
>BNTV01000178.1 GCA_025996865.1 Bacteroidia bacterium | reverse complement strand
CTGCTGTCCCGTTCGCTCTTTTTGAAGCCACCCCTGATTGGAAATCACTTTTATCCGACCGCCTGTGAATATTTTTCCCAACAAAAAATCAAACGATTCTTTTGCTGTTTTTTTGTATTCAGCATTGCCTGTAACCGGATAGGCATGCAGTAAACTTTCGGCCAACACGCTATTGTCGTATGTTAAATAGGCTTCGAACCACGACCATTTATTTTCGTTGTTATGGTTGTACCAATTGATAAGTTTGTCGGCTAAAAAGCTGACTAAAGAAGAAATTTCGGGCGACGGATATTTTTTATAATAGTAAGCCAATCCTTTGATGGCAAATGCGATGCTTCGCGGGGATTGCATTTTTTGAATCACCGGAAAAGTCTGTTTAAAAACCTGAATAGCATCCGACGTCCATATATCGGGGAACTTACCGGCATGTGAAATAAAATAACCCAATGCCATAATGGCTCTTCCGTTACTGTCTTCCAATCCTACTTCCTGATTTTGAGTAGTAAAAAGCAAATCCTTATCCACGTAATTCACGAAAGAACCATCGGGCTGTAAACAATACTTGATAAAATTCAGGTAAGTTTTGATTTGTTTTTCACACGACAGGTCTTTCATTTCAACATACACCTGCGACAAGGCCATCAGCGCCCGTGCGTTATCATCCAAGGTATAGCCGGTTTTTATATCGGGGCGATTTCCTTTGGCGAATTGAATCATGCCGAGACCATTACTCATTCGTTTGATATGTGCCGTATTTACAGGGGGAACAGAATAAACGGGGAATACCGGCATGCCTGATTTTTCACCGAATAAAAGCGCATAGGCAATGGCCGCATTTTCCCACGCGGTGGATGCCGTTTTCTGCAATCCGGCAATCCTCATTCCGGATTTTAATTTTTTGTTGGAAAGTACTCTGTTTGTAGCTTTGGCCAATTGACTCGAATCTTTGAAATTGAAAATAATCCCCGAATTATCGTTTAAAAGTTCCAACGCATGTGGAATGGGCGTGGCAACTATAGGGCAGCCGCAACTCAAGGCATAAACAAACGTGCCGCTCACCGCCTGATTGGGGTCGGAAGAGGTGAATAAATAGACGTCGGTCAATTGCAGATATTCAAGCAATACCGGCAGACTCAGATAAAGGTTGACAAATCGTACCGAATCGGTCAAGTCCAGTTCAACAACTTTCGCCTGAAGCATTTCCCGATATTTTTCGCCTTCGGTTTTGAGTACCGTCGGATGTGTTTTTCCGATGATAAGAAACAATACCGCCGGATTTTCTTTCACAATGGCGGGCAATGCTTCCAAGGTGGTTTCTATACTTTTGCCGGAACTCAACAAGCCGAAAGTGCTAAGCACCGAGCGACCCGAAACATTGTATTTTTCTTTCAGCTTCTTTTTGTCCTGATGCGATACCAAGTGAGTGCCGTGCGGGATAATGCTTATTTTCTCGCGCTCGATTTGATAGTCGCGCTGCAAAATAGTTGCCGAAGTTTGCGTCATGACAACCACCTCAGCGCAAGCCGACACCATTTGACGCAGGTATTGCTTCGACGATTCTTCCGGATTGGCAAGAACGGTATGAAAAACAATGATAACAGGCTTTGTACTGTTTTGTACAAGTTGCAAAAATGATTTTTCCTGCGCTGCAAAAAGTCCGAATTCATGTTGAATCAGCACTAAGGAAACGGCATCATCGGCATTGATTTTTCCGGACAGACGGATGTAGTCGGCCGCATCCGAAGTATTCAGCGTATAGGCTACGGAATCGGAATACGAATGTTTTTCCACATCTGATTCGAGGGCGCATATTTTTATAGCATACGAGTTGCCGAATTTAGCTTCGACGGCTTGTATCAAATCGTTGGAAAATGTAGCAATACCACATTCTCTGGGTGGATAAGTCGTTATACATACGATTTCGTTCATTTTTTGTGAGATATTAATTCCTTGACCAAATCTTTGATTCGGACGGATGCGCAGGCAATACACTTGTCCGCCGCGCCATAGTAAATATAAAGCGTGTCGCCGAACAAGGCCGTTCCCGTGGGAAAACATACTTTATTTACTACGCCGTTCAATTCGTAGTCGGTTTCTGGAAAAAACAACGGATAGGGCAATCGGGCAATTTCAACGGCCGGATTATCAATGGCTAATAAGGCCGCGCTTGCCGAGTAAACATACCCGTTCGGCGTGTCATGCACGCTGTGGTAAATCATCAACCAGCCTTCAGGCACTTCAATGGGCGGACATCCGGCGCCGATATAGCTGGATTCATGGTCATACTTAGGTTCGAGAATGATATGCTGCGTGAAATCCAGAAAATAATTAATCCAGAAATCATACGTCAAATCTTCCATTTTTTCAACACTTACCAACTGAATATCGGGCTTGATACGGTGCAGGAAATACAATTTCCCGTTTATTTTGCGAGGGAAAAAAACCAGATTCTTATCGGGAAGATATATCTTTTTCCCGGAGTTGCTGCGGGATTCTCTTTTATTGTAAGTCCTGAAATATTTTTCGGTATAATGGCCTTTTAAATTTACCAATTTCTCAAATTTGGAATAGGTAAACTGAGAAGTGATGATGCCTTGTTTGTCGAAATGTTTTAAATCGGTTGTCAAAGCCAAGGCGCCCACCGCACTAACGCCATCGTAAGCGGTATAGGTCATGTAGTACGTATCGCCGATTTTTACAATCCGCGGGTCTTCCACCCCTTGGCTTTCGTAGTCGAACTGAGGATATAACAGCGGTTCTTTATCCCGGTGCACCACTTTAAGAGGGCCTTCCAAACGGCAATAGCCGATTGTTGAGTAGTTCCCTTCTCTTACTGCCCGGTAGAAGATATGAACGTTTTCTCCTTCGGCAATCACTGCCGGATTCATGACGCCCTCATTCTCAAAAGCAAAATCCGTTTTTTCCAGTATAACGCCCTCTCTTTTTACAACTATCATTTTAATAGGGGTTTTATGTTTAAAACGACATCCTGCTTACTGTTTTTTCCTCTTTGATAATCCGTTAATATTTTTGTTTTACCATCAGCAGACTTCCCTTTCTTCTTTTCCTTTTTACTATCATTCCCTTTCATCTTTCTTGTATTTTATTGATATTTTTCAAAGGTAAGGGTAGAACAGGCATTTTTTATAGGACTTTCCTGCTTATTTTCGGTACTTTCCCTGAAATTGTGTTGGCGACAACAAGGTTTTCTTTTTAAAAATACGGGCAAAGTAAGACGATTCTTCAAATCCCAGCCGAAAGGATATTTCGTTGACATTCAAATGGCTGTAAAGCAACAATCGCTTGGCTTCGGTCATTTTCAAATCCAATAAAAGCTGCTTTGCCGAAATACCTGCAAAATCCTGACAAATGGTATTCAACACAGTTGTTGAAATATGTAAAGTGTCGGCATATTTATCGGTGGATTGAATTTTGAAATCGCTTGTCGATACCAGTTCTTTAAAATCGCGGAAAATAGGTTGCGCGCTTTCCGGCGGAAACACTTCGTGATGGATTTTATCTGCAATCAATGAATACAAATATTGAATGGAAGTCATGATTTTATGCTGAGAATTGTATGTATCCGGCTGACAATCTTTAATCAAATTCAGCGGGGAAGAATGTTTCTTGTCAATCCCGACCAAATAAACAACCGGTCGCATGCCCTTCATTGCAAAGGATATATTCTCAGGATTGCCAAATCATTGGCTTCTCAACTCAATATCGAATTCTCAAAGCCTTTTATTGATATTGAAAAACAGGACGCTTGTTTACTGCGGTTAGTGTTCGAAAATTTGATTAAAGATTGTCAGCCGGATACATACAATTCTCAGCATAAAATCATGACTTCCATTCAATATTTGTATTCATTGATTGCAGATAAAATCCATCACGAAGTGTTTCCGCCGGAAAGCGCGCAACCTATTTTCCGCGATTTTAAAGAACTGGTATCGACAAGCGATTTCAAAATTCAATCCACCGATAAATATGCCGACACTTTACATATTTCAACAACTGTGTTGAATACCATTTGTCAGGATTTTGCAGGTATTTCGGCAAAGCAGCTTTTATTGGATTTGAAAATGACCGAAGCCAAGCGATTGTTGCTTTACAGCCATTTGAATGTCAACGAAATATCCTTTCGGCTGGGATTTGAAGAATCGTCTTACTTTGCCCGTATTTTTAAAAAGAAAACCTTGTTGTCGCCAACACAATTTCAGGGAAAGTACCGAAAATAAGCAGGAAAGTCCTATAAAAAATGCCTGTTCTACCCTTACCTTTGAAAAATATCAATAAAATACAAGAAAGATGAAAGGGAATGATAGTAAAAAGGAAAAGAAGAAAGGGAAGTCTGCTGATGGTAAAACAAAAATATTAACGGATTATCAAAGAGGAAAAAACAGTAAGCAGGATGTCGTTTTAAACATAAAACCCCTATTAAAATGATAGTTGTAAAAAGAGAGGGCGTTATACTGGAAAAAACGGATTTTGCTTTTGAGAATGAGGGCGTCATGAATCCGGCAGTGATTGCCGAAGGAGAAAACGTTCATATCTTCTACCGGGCAGTAAGAGAAGGGAACTACTCAACAATCGGCTATTGCCGTTTGGAAGGCCCTCTTAAAGTGGTGCACCGGGATAAAGAACCGCTGTTATATCCTCAGTTCGACTACGAAAGCCAAGGGGTGGAAGACCCGCGGATTGTAAAAATCGGCGATACGTACTACATGACCTATACCGCTTACGATGGCGTTAGTGCGGTGGGCGCCTTGGCTTTGACAACCGATTTAAAACATTTCGACAAACAAGGCATCATCACTTCTCAGTTTACCTATTCCAAATTTGAGAAATTGGTAAATTTAAAAGGCCATTATACCGAAAAATATTTCAGGACTTACAATAAAAGAGAATCCCGCAGCAACTCCGGGAAAAAGATATATCTTCCCGATAAGAATCTGGTTTTTTTCCCTCGCAAAATAAACGGGAAATTGTATTTCCTGCACCGTATCAAGCCCGATATTCAGTTGGTAAGTGTTGAAAAAATGGAAGATTTGACGTATGATTTCTGGATTAATTATTTTCTGGATTTCACGCAGCATATCATTCTCGAACCTAAGTATGACCATGAATCCAGCTATATCGGCGCCGGATGTCCGCCCATTGAAGTGCCTGAAGGCTGGTTGATGATTTACCACAGCGTGCATGACACGCCGAACGGGTATGTTTACTCGGCAAGCGCGGCCTTATTAGCCATTGATAATCCGGCCGTTGAAATTGCCCGATTGCCCTATCCGTTGTTTTTTCCAGAAACCGACTACGAATTGAACGGCGTAGTAAATAAAGTATGTTTTCCCACGGGAACGGCCTTGTTCGGCGACACGCTTTATATTTACTATGGCGCGGCGGACAAGTGTATTGCCTGCGCATCCGTCCGAATCAAAGATTTGGTCAAGGAATTAATATCTCACAAAAAATGAACGAAATCGTATGTATAACGACTTATCCACCCAGAGAATGTGGTATTGCTACATTTTCCAACGATTTGATACAAGCCGTCGAAGCTAAATTCGGCAACTCGTATGCTATAAAAATATGCGCCCTCGAATCAGATGTGGAAAAACATTCGTATTCCGATTCCGTAGCCTATACGCTGAATACTTCGGATGCGGCCGACTACATCCGTCTGTCCGGAAAAATCAATGCCGATGATGCCGTTTCCTTAGTGCTGATTCAACATGAATTCGGACTTTTTGCAGCGCAGGAAAAATCATTTTTGCAACTTGTACAAAACAGTACAAAGCCTGTTATCATTGTTTTTCATACCGTTCTTGCCAATCCGGAAGAATCGTCGAAGCAATACCTGCGTCAAATGGTGTCGGCTTGCGCTGAGGTGGTTGTCATGACGCAAACTTCGGCAACTATTTTGCAGCGCGACTATCAAATCGAGCGCGAGAAAATAAGCATTATCCCGCACGGCACTCACTTGGTATCGCATCAGGACAAAAAGAAGCTGAAAGAAAAATACAATGTTTCGGGTCGCTCGGTGCTTAGCACTTTCGGCTTGTTGAGTTCCGGCAAAAGTATAGAAACCACCTTGGAAGCATTGCCCGCCATTGTGAAAGAAAATCCGGCGGTATTGTTTCTTATCATCGGAAAAACACATCCGACGGTACTCAAAACCGAAGGCGAAAAATATCGGGAAATGCTTCAGGCGAAAGTTGTTGAACTGGACTTGACCGATTCGGTACGATTTGTCAACCTTTATCTGAGTCTGCCGGTATTGCTTGAATATCTGCAATTGACCGACGTCTATTTATTCACCTCTTCCGACCCCAATCAGGCGGTGAGCGGCACGTTTGTTTATGCCTTGAGTTGCGGCTGCCCTATAGTTGCCACGCCCATTCCACATGCGTTGGAACTTTTAAACGATAATTCGGGGATTATTTTCAATTTCAAAGATTCGAGTCAATTGGCCAAAGCTACAAACAGAGTACTTTCCAACAAAAAATTAAAATCCGGAATGAGGATTGCCGGATTGCAGAAAACGGCATCCACCGCGTGGGAAAATGCGGCCATTGCCTATGCGCTTTTATTCGGTGAAAAATCAGGCATGCCGGTATTCCCCGTTTATTCTGTTCCCCCTGTAAATACGGCACATATCAAACGAATGAGTAATGGTCTCGGCATGATTCAATTCGCCAAAGGAAATCGCCCCGATATAAAAACCGGCTATACCTTGGATGATAACGCACGGGCGCTGATGGCCTTGTCGCAGGTGTATGTTGAAATGAAAGACCTGTCGTGTGAAAAACAAATCAAAACTTACCTGAATTTTATCAAGTATTGTTTACAGCCCGATGGTTCTTTCGTGAATTACGTGGATAAGGATTTGCTTTTTACTACTCAAAATCAGGAAGTAGGATTGGAAGACAGTAACGGAAGAGCCATTATGGCATTGGGTTATTTTATTTCACATGCCGGTAAGTTCCCCGATATATGGACGTCGGATGCTATTCAGGTTTTTAAACAGACTTTTCCGGTGATTCAAAAAATGCAATCCCCGCGAAGCATCGCATTTGCCATCAAAGGATTGGCTTACTATTATAAAAAATATCCGTCGCCCGAAATTTCTTCTTTAGTCAGCTTTTTAGCCGACAAACTTATCAATTGGTACAACCATAACAACGAAAATAAATGGTCGTGGTTCGAAGCCTATTTAACATACGACAATAGCGTGTTGGCCGAAAGTTTACTGCATGCCTATCCGGTTACAGGCAATGCTGAATACAAAAAAACAGCAAAAGAATCGTTTGATTTTTTGTTGGGAAAAATATTCACAGGCGGTCGGATAAAAGTGATTTCCAATCAGGGGTGGCTTCAAAAAGAGCGAACGGGACAGCAG
>BNTV01000177.1 GCA_025996865.1 Bacteroidia bacterium | reverse complement strand
TAATTGTAAACAAGATGATGGGCGTTATCGTGTACCGGCGAAGGCAAGGAAGACCTTCAATCGAGGGATAGCGGCTGTGCCATCGGCAGGGACTGAACAGGGCAGACCTGTCAAACCGCCCTGCGGTGCTTTGGCACAATGGCCAAGGTATTGAACGGACAGGGAAAAGGCAGCATTGCAATAAATGTGTCAGGTGCAGGAAATAAGGAGTTGAACGCAAGTGAACCACTGAAGAGGTATCGAAAGCTACAAAAGACAACACTCAAAACCGAAGTTAGCTTATTCAACGTCGGGACAAGTGCAGAGCATGACCTTGGCAAGCGACTGCACGGGTGTTCGGTATACAGGTGGCAAGACCTTATAATCCGGGCTTGTTTACGAAACAGGTGAACCCTGTTTGCGGTGTTAATCGAAACGACACAAGCAGCGAACCTGCGAGGTCAAAAGTAGAGAGACGTGAACAGGGGGCGGATGAACCCGCAGTAGTGTTGATATCCGGTGAAAGCCGGCAGGAGCGAAGGGGTTCACTCAAGAAGTCGAATTTTATAAAACAACTGTAACAAGGATGATTTTTGGAAGAGAGACAAGAACACAAGCCATAAGCCGGGAGCAGGTATGGCAGGCATGGAAGCGCATCAGGCAAGGCGGTCAAGCCACAGGCGTTGACGGACTAAGCATAGCCGTGATAGCCTCCCAACCGCGCAAATACCTGTATCCGCTATGGAATCGACTGTCGAGCGGGAGTTATTTTCCGCCGGCCGTTCGGGAAGTAGAGATACCCAAAGGCGCAGGCAAGACCCGCAAGCTGGGGATACCTACGATACTTGACAGGGTAGCGCAGGAGGTAATCCGGGAAGAACTGGAGGGCAAGACAGAGCCTCATTTTTTTACCGGATTCCTTCGCGTATCGCCCCCACAAGAGCGCCCATCAGGCGTTGGAGCAGTGTGCCCGGAACTGTTGGGAACGGTGGTATGTGGTAGATATAGACATCAAGGGCTTCTTTGACAATCTGAATCATGAACGGATGATGACGATACTGGAGAAGTACACGCAGGAGCGCCATCATCTACTGTATATCAAAAGGTGGTTGCAAGCCCCCGTACAACAAAGAGACGGACAGATGGCCGCACGGACAAAAGGCACGCCGCAGGGTGGGGTAACAAGTCCGTTGTTATCCAATTTGTATCTTCACGAATGCTTTGATTTATGGATGGCAAGCGCGCATAAGAATATGGTATATGAACGTTATGCGGATGATATAGTGATACATACCCGCAGCCGTGAGCAGTCAGGATTTATCCATGACAGGCTGAAACAACGACTAATGAAGTATGGATTGACATTAAACGGGGAAAAGAGCAGGATGGTGTACTGCTATCGCACGGCACGTCAACAAAAGGAGAGCAAAGACATGCCGGTAAGTTTCGATTTTCTTGGATATACGTTCAAGCCGAGCCGATGTGAGCGGGCAGATAAAGTCAGGTTCTGTGGTTATCGCCCCGGTATAAGCACAAAGAGTAAGAAAAGGATATTGGAGGCAATAAGGAAGATGCAGCTGCACAGAAAAGCGGCAAGTAAATTGACAGGCATAGCCTCACAGTTAAATCAGAAAGTAAAAGGATGGATAGAATATTACGGACATTTCAGAAGAAGTGAATTGAGTAAGGTATTTTACCACTTGAATCGGCGATTGATACTGTGGGTAAAGCATAAACACAAATTTACAGGCATAAGGAGAGCCATCCGATACTTGCGGAAAATCAACAAGAGTTTTCCGACACTCTTTGTCCATTGGGATTACGGCTTCAAGGTTTAGTGTTCTTCTTGAGAAGAGCCGTATGAAGGGAGACTTTCAAGTACGGTTCCGTGAGAGGCTGAGGGTGAAACTCCCTCGTCCTACTCGGCGTGTGACCTGAGTGCCTGCTGACGTTGGGATAAATCCCAACGTCAAGGCAGGTGCGAAATTGTAAACAAGATGATGGGCGTTATCGTGTACCAGCGAGTGCATGAAACGCCCTCGTAGAGACGCCCAATTGGGCGTCTCTAATTTTCTACGGCTTCAAGGTTTAGCGTTCTTCTTTTTTGCGTTCAAAAAAACTAACGAATAAAAAACAAATTACATGGCAGAAGTCTGTTCCGTTTTTTATTTTTTATGCTTTCTTTACTCTAAAAGTAGAAGTATAAGTTCCAATAATACAAAGTATTGCACAAATTCCAAAAGTGGTTTGAATACTTTTCATTAACAGAGGATACAATTCGGGAACAATCAACTGATTGCCCAAATGCAGCGAAGTCGCCATCATGGCAATACCCATGCTGAACGACTGTCCGACCAAACGCATGGTTCCCATCGTGGCGGAAGCTTGCCCGTAAAACTTTTTGTCCACCGAACTCATAATGATATTGGCATTGGGCGACGAAAACAATCCGAATCCAAATCCTAACAATGCCAATAACAGCATAATAAGAGGCATCGGCGTTTCGGGACTCAGGAAAACCAAGCCGATCAGGCCGGCCACAATAATTCCCATCCCTGTCGTTGCAATCATCGAAGGATTGATACGGTCGGACAATTTTCCGGCATAGAGCGAAGTCACACATTGGATGCCGGCTTGAATAATCAGAACCAATCCGGCATCTTGCGCATTGAATCCGCGGATGTATTGCAAGTACAAACTCATCATATAAGTGACGGCAAATGTACAGGCGTAATTGATTAGTGCGGAAAGATTTGACAAGCCGAAGACTTTATTTCCCGAAAATATCCGTACATTGAAAAGCGGTTGTTTATCCCGCAATTCGTAATATACGAAAAGAATGCAGGCAACAATTCCTACTGCAATCCATACGAAGGAAAACGGTTGCGGCAATTTGGAAAATCCGTAAATCAATCCGAACAAACCGACAGCATAAATCACAGAACCGGTGTAATCGAACCTTTCACCTTTCGCCTCGACCCATTCGCCTTTAAGCACAACGAATGAACCGATTACCACTAAAAATCCGAAAATTCCGGTTAGGATAAAAAGGCTTTCCCATCCCCAATAATGCGTCAACATTCCGCCGAAAAAAGGACCGGAAGCCAATGCAAAATAGACCGTTGCGGTATTGATTCCGATGGCTTTTCCCCGTTCTTGAGGCGGGAAAATGGAAGAAAGAATCGCCATATTCGTTCCGAACATCATAGCCGAACCCAAACCCGAAAGTCCGCGGAAAACAATCAAAGCATCTCCCGAAGGGGCAAATCCGCAAAGTAAATTAAAAAGGCTGAAAATAGCTATCCCGCCGATAAACACTTTTTTCCGTCCGAACATATCTCCCAAACGGGCAAAAGGCACCTGGAAAATAGCGGTAACAATCAGATACGAAGTCGCTATCCAACTCAGAGATACGGCTTTCATGGAAAATGTCTCACTAATCTGTGGTAGGGACAAATTTATGGCCGAACCCATGAATGGTACCAAAAATGACGCCAGACAAAGGAATGTAAGTATCGAATTTTTACGCATTCTGAAAATCTTATTCCGTCAGATATTTCTCGAAACCGGCTTCTTTAATAACGTTAATGACTTTTTCCTTATCCTCTTCATTGACCATGAGCGAGCGAGAGATGGCCGGCGAAAAAACAGACATATTTTCATTACTCAGAAAATACGGAATATGATCCGCGTGGAGAATACTTTCCAAAACAGTTGTATCATCCTGAAAACTGAATACCGCAACTTCAACTAATTCCATAATATCATTTTTAAAATTCCGATGTAAAGATAAAAAAAGTTTCTATCTTTGGCATGAAAATTGAGTATAAAAATAATTAATTCAATTGACATAAAAAAGAACTATGGATGATTATGGAACTCCGCAAATGGAGATAATTATTGAAAATAAGCCGATTACACAGGAAGAGCTGGCATTCGAACAAGCCATTCTGCCTTTAAAAAATATGATGTTTTTTCCCGGAATACCCACTCCCGTCAATGTAGGACGTTCCAAGTCCCTGAAATTAATTCAGGAAATTCACAAAAAAGACGGAATAATCGGCGTTTTCTGCCAAAAAGACATAAACGAAAATGATCCCGGTTTTGACGATTTATTTCCGGTAGGCGTTGTCGCAAGGGTAATCAATATCATGCAGGAAGATGAGGAACGTACAACGGTTTTGTTATTGGGAGCCAATCGAATCCGTTTAGAATCAATTACTTCGCAAGAACCCTATTTGAGAGGCAAGTTTTCTCTGCTGCAAGATATTTTCCCGCCGAAATCGGACAAGGAATACAAAGAACAACTCAAAACAATCAAAGATATAACGATCCGGATGCTTTACGAAAAATTGGGCTTGCCCGATTTTATGCTGGATTCGCTTCGGAAGTCAAAGGATAATGCGTATCTGATGAACCTGGCTTTTTCTACGGTTGAAGCTGCTTCCGAACAAAAGCAGGAAGTGCTTGCGATTGACGACGTAAAAGAACGGCTGAACAAACTGTTGTCATTGATTGATCATGACGTTCAACTACTTGAAATAAAAGCTTCTATCCGTCGAAAAACGCAGGTGGATATTGACAAACAACAACGTGAATATTTCCTGCAACAAGAAATGAAAAACATTCAGGAAGCCTTGGGCGGAAATATCCATGACATTGAGATAAAGGAAATTAAAGAAAAAGCAAGCAAACTGAAATTCACCCCCGAACAACGTTCCGTGTTTGAAAACGAATTGCAAAAATTGGAACGCCTGCATCCGCACTCGCCTGATTATTCGACGCAAATGTCATACATTCAGAGCATTATCTCTTTGCCGTGGAACAGTTATACGCAAGACAATTTTAACCTGACGCGGGCGAAAAAAGTCCTTGATAAAGACCATTTCGGTTTGGATAAAGTGAAGGAAAGAATCATTGAACATTTGGCAGTGCTGAAATTAAAAGGCGATATGAAATCGCCGATTATTTGTCTGTATGGACCTCCGGGCGTGGGAAAAACCTCGCTGGGAAAGTCGGTTGCAAATGCTCTGAGCCGGAAATACGTCAGAATGTCATTGGGCGGATTGCATGATGAAGCGGAAATCCGCGGGCACAGGCGTACTTACATCGGTGCGATGCCGGGGCGAATCATTCAGAGCATACAGAAAGCCGGTTCGTCCAATCCGGTGGTAATTTTGGACGAAATTGACAAGGTAGGTCACGACTACAAAGGCGATCCGGGCGCAGCGCTTTTGGAAGTGCTTGACCCTGAACAAAATGTTGCTTTCCACGATAATTATTTGGATATTGATTTCGATTTGTCGAAAGTCCTTTTCATTGCGACTGCCAATACTTTGAATACGGTTTCCCAACCTTTGTTGGATCGCATGGAACTGATTGAAGTGAGCGGTTATATCCTGGAAGAAAAAGTGGAAATCGCTCAGAAACATTTGATTCCCCATCAAATGGAAGTACACGGAATTCCCAAAGGACAGTTTGATATTTCAAAAAAAGCCATAGCCGCCTTGGTCGAATCCTATACACGGGAATCGGGTGTGCGGGAATTGGACAAGAAATTGGCCAAAATCATGCGGAAAATTGCGCGTGCGATTGCGGAAGGAACCGAATATCCTAAAAAATTGGAAGTTAACGATTTACATTCATATATGGGTGCTGTTGAATATTCCAGGGATAAATACCAGGGCAACGGATATGCGGGTGTAGTAACCGGTTTGGCCTGGACGGCGGTTGGCGGCGAAATTCTTTTGGTAGAAACCAGTTTGAGTAAAGGCAAAGGTTCGAAATTGACATTAACCGGAAATTTGGGCGATGTCATGAAAGAATCTGCCGTTTTGGCATTGGAATACATCAAAGCGCACGCTTCACAATTCAACATTCCGGACGAGGTTTTCGAAAAATGGAACGTGCATGTGCACGTACCCGAAGGAGCCATTCCCAAAGACGGTCCCAGCGCAGGAATTACGATGACCGCTTCTATGGTTTCCGCTTTCACCCAACGGAAAGTTCACCCCAATTTAGCCATGACGGGTGAAATGACGCTTCGCGGGAAAGTATTGCCGGTAGGTGGAATCAAGGAAAAAATTCTGGCGGCGAAACGCGCCGGAATCAAGGATATCATTCTCAGCAAAGAAAACAAAAGGAACATTGATGAAATCAACGCCATCTATCTGAAAGGTTTACAGTTTCATTACGTTAGCGACATCAGGGAGGTTTTGGATTTTGCTTTGTTGGAGGAGAAGGTGGAGCAGGCTTTGGAGATTGCATAAAATTATAATTGAAGCGGCACTCTCACCTGCAAATTAAAATTCCGTCCCATCTCATAAATCCCGTCCTGTTTATATCGCGACAGATGGTCATAATAAACCTCATTCAAAAGGTTATTGATCGTTGCGCTGAGCAAAATTTTCCGTGTTCCGGCTTTCAAATCAAAGGATAATCCGGCGTTTAGCAAATGGTAGGCTGGCGTCGGTTCTTCGTAAGCGGCAACACGGTTTTGGGCAAACGAATATTGCTCCTGCAACCAAACGGAAAATTTCGGGATTATTTTCTTCCCCGAAAAACTCGCTCTAATTGTAGCATTCAGTTTTTGCGAAGGCATCAACGGTAAATCATTGTGTTTTACATCCCGCCCGAACGTGTTGGCAAACGAACTTTCGAAATGCAACCAATCCCACGGATGCGGGTGAAAATGAAATCCCGCTTCGCCTCCGTATAAACAGGCATCGTCTTGCGCATACAGATACACCGGCGCATCTTCCCGTATTTCACCGGCAGGTTGCAGGTAAATATAGTGGCGAATATAGTTAAAATACGGATTGACAAACAATTCCAAATGTTCACCGGTACATTTCATTGAAATATCTGCCTGGTAACTGTTTTCCGTTTTCAGTTGCGCATTACCGATTTCGTAACGATTGGCGCCTTCGTGAATGCCGTCGCTCAGTAATTCAAACATGTTCGGCGAACGGTAACCTGAGGAGAGATTCGCCCGCGCGGATAACCGCTCCGTCAATTGTTGGTAAATGCCTGTGGAGAAATTGAATGCAGTGTATGATTTTGAAAAATCATTATCAGCCGTACCTTTGATGTGCCGTCCATCCACACGCAAACCCACTTGCCAATAGGATTTTTCGGAATAGTAATAATCCGCCATCGCAAATAAACCCATGTCCATCGTGGAAGCATCGGGAATCAAATGCTCTTCGCCGTGGTTGGTATTGGTTTGAAACATTCCCTGACTTCCGGCAATTATTTTCCAATGCTCGTTCCATTTCGGTGAGTACCATTTGGCTGTGTATGACCAGGTTCCTAAATTCATATTCAGATTGGCATTGCCGTCTTCAGTGGGTTCTTCAAATTCTTTCCGGTTGTTGAAAATATAGCCGGCATCGACTTTTAACTTGGAACTGTTTTCAAAGTAAAACGTATTTTCCGAGCTAATGATGTGAGTAATTAAATCCTGATACGGAAAATCCGGTTTGCGGATATTATGATTTATGTCAGCGCTTTCTTCCGCTTCGGTTAAACCGTATTG
>BNTV01000176.1 GCA_025996865.1 Bacteroidia bacterium | reverse complement strand
GCCCAACCCGGCAAACTCGGTGCGGAAAAATAGAATAATATAACCCAAAACGATATATTGCTCAACAAAATGACCAAGGCTTTTCCCATGCCCGACAATTCGGTTTTGAACGAAGTTTTTTCCTTGTTGACGGTATAAGTTTTCTTTTCTTTCAAAAATAAAATCAAGATAGCCGAATAAATGACACCGATTAATCCGAAAGTGTGAAAAGTCGTTTGCCACGAAAAACTACCTGCTACTACCGCGCCAAATCCGCCCAAGGCTTGCCCCAGATAAATGCCGGTAGTATGAAATCCCACCGCAATCGAACGGGTTTTCCCTTGATGATAATCGGCAATTAACGAAAGCCCCGCAGGAATATAAAACGCTTCACTGATGCCCATTACGGCACGCAAAACATATAATTGCTGAAAATTTGTAGCATATCCCATCAACAGGGTGACGGCTGACCAAGTAAATAAACTCCCGACTATTAACCATTTCCGGTTTATTCGGTCGGCAATCAATCCGGATAAAGGACTCATCAAAGCATAAATCCAAAGGAAAATCGCCATCAGTCTGCCGAAATTGGCGGCAGAAACCAACTCTTCAATATCCTGCATCATGGACGGACGCATGGTAGAGAGCATTTGCCTGTCCATGTAGTTCAGCAAAGCCACAAACCACAAGAGCGCAACAACCAACCACGGATATTTTTTAGAATCTTGTATCATTTCTTTTCTCCAAATTCTGTTTGTTGAATTTCCACTTCGTTTAAGGCTTTTTGCCTTTCTTCTTCCGATAATTGCCGTTGATAAGCACCGTCGGAGTTCGTATAAAACTTCCGTTGCGGTTTTTCCGAATACACCAATGAATACTTGGGGGCTATACTTTCAAACGTTATACTTGCCGGAACAGGCGTGTTTTCGCCTTCAAAAAGCACCCGTGCATTCACTTTTATTTTTCCCGGAGTAATCGTAGAACGAATCAGCACAGGAGCCGAACCAAATTCCACGGCACGCGGATTAGCACTTATCGAGGCATCGCCGATAATATCGCCTTCGCCTTCCACGCTGAACAGGATTTGTTCCTTTGCCAATCGCCGCACATTGCCTTCATCATCCGTCACTTCGCAAATGACAGAAATGAAATCCGAACCATCGGCAATCAGTTGTTGCCCTTCGTTGTCAATTGACAACCGGAGTTTGTTGGAGCGGCGAGACGGCATTTTTTTAGTTGTGCAAACCACTTTCCCGTCTATCAATCCTTCGGCTACAAACGACACTTTTTGCCATTGTTTTTGCACGTAAGGCAAATCGCGCATCTCGTTGAAATGGTACACATCCTTGAATGTAACAGGCGGATGCGGCATTCCCGGATTTGTTTTCGCTACGTGTTGCACCAACGTATCGCGTTCAAAAACGATTAATCGAACTTCGTCGCAATTGGTAAACAGCGTTACATCCGGATTGGAATTAGCAGATATTTCATGTGCAATAAAAATCGTCGGTTCTTTCGCGGCTTGACTTTGGAACATATAATAAGCATATTTCGGTTGACGGAAAGCATCCATTAATCCGCCAAAATAGGGGTCGGGATGATACCCTCGCTGGTGGTCGAACGGATGCCACAAAGCGCCACCGATGAATTGTCTGCTTTCGGGATACATCTCGTTGTAAGCCTTCGCTAATTGCAAAGCCTGCATCACTTGCGCATTTTCGCCCCAACTCCGCGAGGCGCGATTGTTAGTGTTCTGAGCATACCAGTCATCCACATTTTCCCCAAATTCGCGCGTGAAAATAGATTGCTTAAAATTGCCCACATCTTTGGGCCAGCCATAGACTACCTCATAATTTTCGGCTACACCTTCCGAATAATTATCGGCTACGCAAATAGCATTCGGATATTCTTCATGGACAATCTGTTGCGCTTTTAATGTAAATTCCAACGGAAAGTGGGTTTCGTTCAAAATCGGCTCCCACATCAGTACCGACGCATGATTGCGGTCGCGACGCACCATGTTGCGGATGTCGCTATACACCAATTCGGCAAACTGTGGGTCTTTGTTCCAATATTGCCAACCGGGCGTTGCCACGATGACAAAGATGCCTAATTCGTCGCAAGCGTCCATAAACGAGGGGTCTTGCGGATAATGCGCCACACGCACGATTCGGCAGCCGGCATCGTACAGTTTTTTGGCATCGCGCCAATGCTGACTGTTCGGCACGGCATTGCCCACATAAGCATAATCCTGATGACGATTGCCGCCTATCAATTGAGCAGCAGGTTCGCCGTTGAGCCAAAAACCGTCCACGCCTTTAAATTCCGCTTTGCGTAGGCCGATACGGGTAATACCGCCGTCCAAGGCTTTTTTGTCGGTAGTAGTCAGGCGCGTCGCTACCTTATATAAATAAGGAGCATCGGGCGACCAAAGTGTCGGATGTTCCAACATGATTTTTTGCTGAATTTGTTGCGATGCATTGGCTTTCAAAGATACTTTGCTGCGAACTGTTTTCAATGGCTTTCCTTGCGCATCGGTCAACGTATTTTCTACCAAAATAGTCTGTGTACTGTTGGTTTCATTCTGCACATCGGTAGCGATAAACAATTCGGCTTGTTTTTTCGATATGTCGCCGTACTGAACAAATACGCCTCCAAAGCCCCCTTGAGGGGGTTGGGGGTGATTCGGGTCAGTCAGGTGAATTTTAGAAGTAGCAATCAGCCACACATCTCGGTAAATACCGCCATGATAAGCAAAATCAAGCATAGACTGTTTCTTTCCCGGAGGATAACTTTTATCATCCGAATTATCGGTCATCACAGCCAGCAGACAAGGGTCACCGGCTTGAATGCCATATTGAGTCAGTTCGATGCTGAAAGGCAAATAGCCGCCTAAATGTTCCAGAATTTTATTTCCATTTAAATAGACAACGGTTTTGCCCATAGCGGCTTCAAAATAAACATTCAACAGTTTGCCTTGCAATGACTTATCTACCGTAAAATGTTTCCTATACCATGCCACACCTTGATAGTTACGTCCGCCACTACCCTCCGCAGGTATCAGTTTAACCGTATGCGGTGTCGATACGACTTCCCAATCCGTATCCTTAAAATCCGGTTTTTCCGCATTGACTATTTCGCCTGTTTTGAAACGCCAACCGACATTGAAGTTATAGACTTTCCGTCCCGAATTTTCCAAATGATAAAATCCCGCAACCGAAAAATCCGGTTGGTACGTTGCTTTCGATACGAGCGTAGAAGCAAACAGAAACAATGTTATGTAAAACAATCTTAAGTGCATCAGAATTAGTGTTTTATTTTATAATGAACCGCGAATAATCAAACGTGTGGGAACATACGTTTGTATTTTTTGCCGGGTTTTAATGTACTCGGCAGCCAGTTTTCCCATTTGTTTGAAATCGGTGGAAATGGCTGAAATACCGTTTTCAATGACCTCCAGCATGGGCGTATCGTTGAAAGTCATCAAGCCGACATCTTCGCCCAACTTCAGATTTTTTGCCCGGCATATTTTCACAAATTCTACCACATCCGAATGATTTGCAAGCAGATAGACGATATCTTTGGAAATATCGCTTTCTTTCATTTTGCGCCGTATCAATTCGTGTTTAAAGTGGTTATCTTCGCAAAATTTCATGAAGAACGGGATGCAACTTTTAGGGTGTTCCGCTTCCAAAGGAAAAATGAACCGGATTTCGTTGTATTCTCTCAGTAAATGCAATCCGGAAGTCAGGCAATCGTACAAAGTATTGTCGAAACCTTGGCAAACGTAGGAAAATTTGTCTTTTTTAAATTTCCCCAAGTCAAGAATCAACACTTTGCTGTTATCCAACCGGTCTAAAACATCGTAATAAACATCATTGATATAGTTGGTAACAACATACAGGTCGTAACGTCCCAAACTATCAATAATCAAGTTGTTGAACAGTTTTTCGTTGAATTGGTGAAAATACAGGTCAATCCGGTAATTGATAGGTAGATGCGAGATTAATTCCTTGTAAAAATCATCTTTGAATGAACTGAAAACGTCGAGCAAAACAAAGATGTTATTGACTGTTTTCGTAACAAAATAGCCTTTGGTAGGCGCCGATTCGACAATTCCTTTATTTTTTAATTTTTGGAAGGCTTTATAAACGGTATCCCGCGATAAGTCGAAATTCGAACTTATCTTATTAATGGAAGGTAAGGCATCGCCCTCCTTAAATTCGCCCGTAGAAATAGCAGAACTAATCGTATCCGCCAATTGCTGCACTTTGCTCCTATTCTGGTCTAAGTCTAATATCATAAAATTCTTTTTTACTGTCCTGCTTTTTTACTGTCCTGCACTGTCCTGTTTTTTTGCAAAGGAACATAAAAATTTCCACATAACACACTTCAAAAACATGTTATATAACATTTGTTGATAATTTTATGAAAAGTAATACCTTTGTATCCGAATGAATAATCCTACCATAGAACACCACCCACTAACGCCTTTCCTCCCGAAGGACGCAAAGATGCAGTTGTTTCGTATGCCTTCCACCTCTCGTGCTTATTCGTTGAAGTTGGAATACAAAGCGGCGATGTATGAAAGGATGTTGCAAGAAATTGGAATTAAGTAAATTGAAAAAATTGTAACTTTGCAGGAAAAAATGAGCATAATTATATAAAATAAACGCAAATAAAAATATGTCAAATCAACCGAATATCAAATCTTCCGCTGCCGAATACCTTACTTTCGTGGCTTCTAAGGGCGAAAATTATCAAAATATCGAAATTCGATACGAAAATGAAACCATTTGGCTCACGCAAAAAATGTTGGCTGCGCTTTATGATGTGGAGGTACATACAATTAACTATCATATCAAAAAGATTTTTGAAGACAGGGAATTAAGTGATACGGCAACTATTCGAAATTTTCGAATAGTTCAAATGGAAGGAAACAGACAAGTTGCTCGTGATGTGGAACATTATGATTTACAAATGATTATCGCCATCGGTTTCAAGGTAAACAGCGGGCGGACGGTGCAATTAGACCAGATTTTGCTTGCTAACAAATATGAACTTTTGCAAAATGCAGGCAGAATTTCGATGGAAATTGCCCGCCAACACGCCGAAACGGAGTTTGAAAAATATCGAATAGAGCAGGACCAACTTTATGAAAGTGATTTTGACCGTTTTTTGCTGTTGGAAGAAAGTGTAAAACAAATTGAAAATTAATGACAAACCGCTTGGGGGCTGTTAGAATTATTGTTGGCAGGTGTAATCTGTTCAAAATTATACGAAATAAAAAAGTAAATAAATCCGCGCAAATCCCTTTAATCCGCGTTATCTGTGTGCTAAAAAAATAAAATAATTAACCGCCCGAAAAGGCAAAAAATTAGAAATTATGAGTAAAAAACTGTTTTTATCATCGTATTTTTCGGGCGTAAAAAACTTGTTGCCCGATTTTACAAACAACGAATGTTCGGGTAAAAAAGTCGTTTTCATTCCAACGGCAAGCGTTCCCGAAAAGGTAACATTTTTTGTCGGTGCAGATAAAAAAGCATTGGCAAAACTTGGGCTAATCATCGACGAATTGGAAGTTTCAACTGCCCCTTACGAGGAAATCGCAAGTAAAATTTCCGATGCCGATTATCTTTTTGTAGAAGGCGGAAATACGTTTTTCCTTTTGCAGGAACTGAAACGTACCGGCGCAGACAAACTCATCGTTGAACATATCAATAAGGGAAAACTGTATATCGGCGCGTCTGCGGGATCAATGATTATTTCAAAAGACATTGAATATGTGAAATTTATGGATAATCCGAAAGCCGCGCCCGATTTGAACGGCGACTTTTCTGCACTGTCAGTTCTTGATTTTTACATTGTTCCGCACTATACGAATTTTCCGTTTAAGAGAGCGGCTGAAAAAATGGTTGCAGCATACTCGGAAACGCTTGATTTGCGCCTGATTAGCAACAATCAGGTAATTGTTGTTGATGGCGATAAGGTGGAAATGCTAACGGTAGAAAAATAAATCCGCGTTATCTGTGTGCAAAAAATAAACTTCAAACAAAGAAGTCAAACAAGTTAAAAAATACAGAGATGAGTAAACAGAAAATCAATAAACAGGACGAAATTGTAATCTATCAAACAGCCGATAATACGCCTCAAATAGAGGTGCATTTGAGCGATGAAACGGTTTGGCTTTCGCAGCAACGAATTGCAGATTTGTTCCAAACTTCGCGTACCAATGTAGTGGAACATATCGACCACATTTACACAGAGGGCGAATTGGACAAAGAGGCAACCTGTCGGAATTTCCGACAAGTTCGCACCGAAGGCAACCGTCAGGTAGAAAGGGAGTTACCCTGTTTTAATCTTGATGTGATTTTGGCAGTTGGTTATCGCGTTCAGTCGCGCATTGCCACTATTTTTAGACAATGGGCTACGGCGCGGCTTCATGAGTACATTGAAAAGGGCTTTACAATGGACGACAAGCGCCTGAAACAGGCAGGCGGCGGCGGTTATTGGAAAGAATTAATCGAACGGATTCGCGACATTCGCAGCAGCGAAAAGATTTTTTACCGTCAAGTGCTTGATATTTACGCCACAAGCATTGATTATGACCCCGAAAATGATATTTCCGTTGCATTTTTCAAAAAAGTGCAAAACAAAATTCATTATGCCATTCACGGACACACTGCCGCAGAAGTGATTTACAGTCGCGCCGATGCCGAAAAGGAGTTTATGGGATTGACGACTTTTGAAGGCAACCGTCCGCATTTGTCCGATGCCGTTGTTGCGAAAAATTATTTGTCCGAAAAAGAACTTCGGGCGTTAAATCAGATTGTTTCGGGTTATCTTGATTTTGCCGAACGGCAAGCTGAACGCGAAAATCCGATGACAATGAAAGATTGGGCAACGCACCTTGATAATATTCTGACTTCCACAGGCGAAAAGCTGCTGAAAAATGCAGGCAAAATTTCGCACGAACAGGCAATGGAAAAAGCCAAAGCCGAATACCGGAAATATCAGCAAAAAACGCTTTCAGATGTGGAAACAGCGTATTTGGAAACAATAAAAATGATTGAAAAATCGGCAAAAGAGAAAGAATAATGAGAAAATATCCGCGTTATCTGCGTGCAAAAAAAATAAAATAATCAACCGCCCAAAAAGGCAAAAAAGTAAATAATATGGAAATAGAAACATTTATAAACAACTACAAGGAAGCGTTTTGTGAAACTGTTGAGCTGCCGATTGTGTTTTGGTATTCCGATACGGCAATCGCAAACACAGAGAAAATCGGCGGCTGTTTTTTCAAAGGAATGAAAACAGTCAGAGAGGGCAATGCTCTTGGGTTAAGCGTGGATAATATCGGTTGCGGCGGCGGTAAATTTTACACAGGATTTACCGATATGCCCGAACACGTACCGAATTTTGTTTCGCTGAAAGAAAAATACAAGAAAACCCCCGAAATGATGCTGGATTTTGCGCAAAAATTGGGTGTTTCCCGCACCGAAAAGAAAATGATTATCCGCATGATGTCCTACAACCTAAAAAACGGAGCATTCGTGGGTGCCAATTTTATCAAAAAAATTTCTTTCATTAGTTGTATAATTCGCTGATTTTCATTATCTTTGTTCTATAATTTCA
>BNTV01000175.1 GCA_025996865.1 Bacteroidia bacterium | reverse complement strand
AAAATAGCGTAAGCTGAAATGCGTTTATTATACTTGTCCAAAATACGGTAAAAATAAGTGAACATGCGTCGCGGAAAATCCACACTGTATTTTGCCTGTACTTCACAATGTATCAACACCCATTCTTCTTCGCCTTCGCGGGTATATACTTTAGCCAGTTTATCGACTATCTTTATGGCGTATTCATCCTCGGTTTCCGGTGGGAACAATTGTTCCAGTTCCTTGTCGAGAAAGACAATACCCTTATTAAAGTCAAAGATTTCGTCGGCGTTTGGATGCATAAAGCGCAGAAAATCGTCAAAAACATCTTCCAAAATACCTTTCCATAGATAATCGTTTTTTTGTTTCATAGAAGTATTTAGTCTAAACAATATAATTGATATGCGGATATAAAACATTTATGCTTTATTGTTAGACAAAGTTAGATGAAAATATTGAGATTTCCAAGTGAGTGATTTGTCGATTTTGAAAATACTCATTTCTCAAACGCTCCCGTCACAAAATAAACCGGATTAGAAGCCACACTCTCGTTGTGGTAACGATCATAAGAAGTTACGACATAGTAATATCCCGATACAAACCGGTTGTCAATCGGAATCCGGCAGGAATTATTTTCCAAACGCGTAGCAATCAAATTATGTGGGTCGTTGGTATCAACCGGAAAAGTTCCGGAACGGTACACATTATAAAAAATGGCTTTCTCCAAAGTTTTGGAAACGTTCACGTGATCCCAATCAAGCAATAAGAAGTCATTGTTTTTATGGGCATAAATTTGTTTGGGAGCTTCCGGGGTAGAATGACTAAGCCAAGTCAGCGCAGGCAAAATCGCAGGTGTTGAATAAAACCGGGAAGTAATCTCGTCACAAATTCCTTTTTTGTTTTCCACCAGATAACGCGCCCGAAAAAAAACATTTCCCTGCGTCAGGTGATCGCGGGAGTACTGAATTTGTTCGAGCAAAACATCCGGTTCCCAACCGAATTCGCTGGCATCCATTTGATAAAGTCCCAGTCCGGGAACGACAAACCGCCCGTTGTTCCGCGTCATCCAATCGTCCACAAACGGGAAAAACAACTCGCCGGAATAGTACATCATAGGAACGATAAAATCGTGTTTCCCCTTTTGCATCCAATCGGCAGGATCTTGATATACACTGCGTAAGGCTGTCCAATGCCGGCGGGTTCCTTCAGGAAGTTTGTCATACATTCCGACTACCGAACTGCTGACTTGCACCCAGGGTTTCAAAGATTTTACTTCATCGTAAGCCGCATAAACAAAACGATTGATATTTTCACGCCGCCAGTCGGCTTTATCTTCCCCGCGTCCATATCGTCTATATGTATCTTCATCCGGAAATTTATCGGAACCGCTGGGATAACGGATATAATCGAAATGAATGCCGTCAATATCATACGCCGAAACGACCTCTTTGATTAAACGCACCAAATAACCGGTTGTTTCCGGATTCCCGGGATCGAGATACAGGCTACCGTTGTACGACTTGGCCATACCTTCATATCTATCGGGAACGGATAGTCTTTTCCTGCTTCCCACAGGATACACCACCATCCAGGCATGACATTCCATTCCGCGTTGATGACAGGCTTCAACGGCATAAGCCAAAGGGTCGTATTCCGGATATTTCGAGTTGAAATATTCACAGACAGGTTCTATTTTAGACGGATAAATCACATTACCCCGAAGCCTGGTTTGGAAGAAAATCATATTGATTCCGGCTCTTTCAAACTGGTCCAGCATCCGGTCCAGTTCGTCTTTTTGGCGCTCAATATCAGACCGGTCACGCACCGGATTTTTTGGCCAATCCAAGGCATAATTGATTGTTACCCAAACGCCTCTTATCTCTTGTTTCGGTTGGGCGGAGAGAGTGAAGACAAAAATTATTGTAAATATAAGATAAATAACAGATCGTTTCATTGGGAAAAAATTACATGAATCAAAGTTCGGCATTTATTTCACAAAGCAAAGGTAATACTATTTTTTATATTCACAAAAAAGGGGTGGGGTGCATTCAGGGGCAAACCTTAAGTTTGCCCTGGGGATGCATTGACTTTGAAAAGGCGCATTTCAAATTGTCGTTTTTTCAGTTAAGCAGTGAACGAAAGACATCTGCAAGACAAATGGTCAATTATTTTTTATTTTCTTATTTAAGTTATTTTTAGTTTTTAGTTTTTTTCACCGGTTCGTGCATCATCAAGTCTTCTATCACTGTTGTCAGTTCTTCAGGGGATGTTTTCCACGTCAGGTATTCATGTTTCCCGTTGGGGTCGTCCTGCCATGAATTGACGCCACTGTTTTCTATCCGAATCTTTCCTTTCACGGTGTTGAAATACCTGTCAGCGCCGCGTGCGGCAACAAGTACGGCTGTCTGGTCCCAACTTTGGCGCCCTTTCGGATCGCCTTGTCGCAAACAAACTGTATAAGTTTCTTTGGCAGGCGTATTGCTGATGCCGGAAGCGATCAGTCGTTTACCGGTAAAGATTTTTTCACCGATTTCAAATCCGCTGAAAATGATGCGGGTAGGCCATTGTTCGGACACGACCGCCGAAGCAGGCGCATCCACATCAACATTATACTCCTTCCCTTCCGGAAACCATCCTGCCATCGAAACCAAATGTTTCACTTTCTTTTCAACCAGTTGCTTGCCGTCTAAAGGGCTGTACTGGTCGGGAGGTGATTGCAGCAAAGCGCTGAGATTGGTAAAAAAGCCTACCGTGACCACCACGACGGAAGTATCCGGTTCGCCTGCAAGGATGCGGCGATATACTTTCACCGCGTCCTCAGCGTCGGCGGTGGATTTGAGTTGGTGAGGGTATTTGGCGACTAATGCATCCCACCATCTTTCGGCACGCCCGTCCCATGACATGTTCTTTCCCGGGAGCAGCGCGCCAATCGGCAGGTCGGGACGTCCGTAATAGCGATTGATTACATCAATACAGGGAGCGGTCAATTCGTAGCTGTTGCTCGACACGGTGGCCAATATCCTTACCTCGCCGCTGTCGGCAAGCGCATGAAGCATAGTCAACGCGCCCACATCATCGTAATCCGAACCCATGTCCGTATCGAAGATAACCGAAACAGGAGTATTTTTACTCTGTCCGCACGAATAAACGGTTATCATGACAACCGTCCACATTAATATTGTCCAAATTTTTTTCATTATTTATTTGTTATATAATACTTAATTAGTTATTTTCAATACCATTCCCGGATCGGATTTATCGCCTTTGGTTGCTGCCATCAGCCCAACTTTACGAATAAGTTCTCCGGAAATAATCAAGCGGTTGCCGTCTATCTTTATTTCGCGTGTAATATCGACAGGCATTTTTCCTGCCAAATCCTGACCCAAAATTTTCAGTCCGCTTTTCTTGATTTTTTGCGGATAAACCAGAATCAACTTTTCATAGTCGCCAAAAATACCAACAATCGCTGTTATATCAGGTACTTGCACGGTTATTGTCTCACGCCGGGTAATGTATTCCCGCCCCAGACTTCGTCCGGTGGTAGCGACAGCCACAGCGCCGTTTGGATACAAAGAGGCCAATACAATAGGGCGGTCGGGAGCATCGGGTCGGCTTAGTTCCGGAAGAGGCAGTCCGCGACTCACCCGCGCAGGCGTAGCAGACCTGAGAGTCTTACCGGCCCTATCATTAACCCATGATTCTCTTTCCTTAAATTCCCAATAATCAGCCAATTCTGTGGTATCTATTTGGTATGCGCCGCCCACTCCGAAAGGTTCGGCAATCCGGTGCCAGCGCACACCGCGTACCACTTCATCCAAACGACTTTTCATGTCGCGTCCTACGGGAGGGTAAACACAATCCTGTTGTCCATCCGGAAAATTCCCAACAAATGGAGGGCGCATCACGCCGATGGCGCAACCCAATCCGGCGGCAATATAAGGCTCGTCCTCGCAATTAATGATTCCCTTTGCCTTATCACGAGCCTGATATGGCAACAGTTTCGCTATACGATTCACCGTTTCCGTTTGTGCGAGGACAAATTCCACATCATAAGTTCTGAAAACATCGCTAAATTCAATGTATTCGTTCCGCATGGCATGTTCAATCCATAAATTTGGAGCCTCTTGTTTTCCGATGTCTGTCAGCCTCTTTCGCCATGCAGCATTCTGATCATTTTTTCCCCAATCTACTTTCCAATAGGAAAATCCGGCAACATGAGCCGCTTTAAGACGTTCCGTCCAGTATGCAACCATATCAACCTTGCCATATTGAGTTGCTTCCTGTGCACAAATCCAGCCTCCTGCCCCTTTCCATCCGCGTGATTTTATATCGGCAACCAACTTTTTTAAACGTGCTTCCGGAGAGCCTTTATAAGACGGGAAACGGGTGCTGTCCAATATCGTTGTACCCAAATATTCATTATGGTTTGTAATATTTTTATCCAGTGGAATATCCCACGAATCATCCATCACAAAATAGAGGTCGCTACGGATGGCGGGATAAAGATCCGCCCAATTCCGAAATTCCCCTTTTTCAAAGATATTCCGCTCGTTGATGGCTTCCCGCTGCTCTTCATTGCTCAAAAGGCTGCACAAATGCGCCTGAACATTCCACGTACAAAAATAGTCGGGCGCATTGGAAGGCCTGTAAGGAATCAATGAAGCAAGCGGTTGACCTTTTTTAGTTTTTTTAACCGGTTCATGCATCATCAAATCTTCGATCACCTTAGTCAATTCCGGCCAAGGCATTTTTTCGGTCACATATTCCTGTGTGCCGTTCGGGTCTTCAATCCATGTATTGCTGCCATCTTCATTCACGACGATATGCCCCTTCACGGTATTGAAATATCTATCCGCACCACGCACAGCAATCAATGTGCTGGCTTGATCCCAACTACAGCGTCCTGCCGGATTATCTTGTGCCAGGCAGATTGTAAACACTTCTTTAGCAGGTGTATGGATAATGTCGGAAGCTATGAGTCTTTTGCCGGTAAGGATCTTACATCCTATTTCCCCACCCAAAAAGAGGATTCGGGTAGGCCACTCTTTAGCAATAAAATCAGAGGCTTTGGCATCAATTAGCAAATTATATTCTTTCCCTTTCGGAAAACTACCTGCCATAGAAACTAAATGATGTACTTTTTTAGCAACTAACTGCTTGCCGTCTAATGGACTATACTCGTCAGCGACCGATTTCAACAAGTCACTGACATTTGTTAAAAAGCCGACCGTAACTATCACTATTGAGGTGTCGGGAGCGGCAGCCAAAAGCCGACGATAGACTTTCACGGCATCTTCGACATCCTTCGTATCCTGAATTTTATGAGGATATTTGGCAACCAGCGATTCCGTCCATTTTTCACCTTTATGCCCGTCAGCCTCATTGGCGCCAACGAGTGGTGCACCAACAGGCAGGTTGGCACGCCCATAATACGTATTAATGACTTCAATACAAGGAGCGACTAAAGAGTGTTTATTGCTGGACATAGTAGCTACAATCTTCGCCTCACCGCTGTCGGCAAGGGCATGAAGAAGGGTCAAGGCGCCCACATCATCATAATCCGGACCTAAATCCGAATCGAAAATGATTGAAACGGGAGTTTTACCCTGTTTTCCACCTTGTCCATACGCATAAACGGTCATCAAGACAACCGTACACATTAAAATCAATCTAATTTCCTTCATAATTTTTATTTTTATTTTCCGAATATATAATCGCTTCGTTCATCCTCACTCTTGCATCCTCACGGGGATTCAACCATTTGAAACTGACTTTGTGCTGTCCTGCGGGCAGTTGGTACTTCCAAAACAATTCATGACGCCGTTTGATAAAGTCGGCAGGCAAATCAATGGTCTCCACCAATTTATCATCTATACAGGCTTCGACCTGCGCAGAATACGCTTTATCACCACATTGTACAGCTCCCTTGACAACGATGCCTGTTCCCTCGAAAGTCAGATCATAGCTTTCGGACAAATTCCGGTTGATGGCCTGTTTCTTTGGGTACAAGCCTTCAAATCCCTGTTCATACCGCACAGGGACGGGTACTTGACATGCAATCGTTATTTCGTCTCCATCGATTTTGCCGCCGTTGCGTTCAATCATCTGCAATGCCTGCTTGAATCCCATTTGATAGGTTTTATTCAGCGAGATGTTGGTATAGGCAAAATCCATGTCTTCGACCTCTTTCAGGTTTTTCATCCAGTATTCGGGAATTTTTCCGTAACCCAGTATGGTTCCCAGAATCCCCCCTGCCGACGCCGGATTGCAATCCGAATCCTGTCCGCAACGGGTCGCAATGTCGATGGTTTTTGAAAAATCACCCTCTCCATACAACAATCCGATGATAATATAAGCGCTGTTGACCACGGCATCTATGTTGAACGGAACAAATACCCCATCCGGGCAGCCAATGTCCGAACTCCAATTTTTCTCAACTTCAAACCATGCCTGTTTCCAGTCGTCAGGATGTTTTTTATAAACGCTGATTACGCTCTGCATGCACTGATAAAACCTGCTTTTTTCCGGTATGGTCTTCAACGCTTCCGTAACGACAAATTCCACATTATCGGATATGAAAGCCAGCGAATACATGGCGCCGACATATACCCCGCCATACCATCCGTCTCCGTAATTCATGATGTGCCCAATCCTGTCCGATATGGCAGAGGCTGCGTTGGGCATCCCCGGCGACATTAATCCCGCAAAGTCGGCTTCTATCTGATAGTCAATATCATCGGCATGGGGATTGTTCATCCAGTGTCCCGATGCGGGGGGCATAATCCCATGCAGGATGTTGTACCGTGCAGCCTGATTGGCATGCCATAAAAAGTATCCGGCTGTAGCAAAAGCCATGGCAAACGAATCGACAGGCGCATCCAATCCCAACCTGTCGAAAACATCTACAAAAGTCAGATCCATATAGATGTCATCATACAAGCCCGGTTCATGTTCATAATACCATTTGATCCGGCCGTCAGGCCAGTCGATGGGGGTATAGTCCTGTATCATGGTACCGCACCATCTGAATTCGGTGGGACCTCCGTAGGTACATCCGATGGTTTGCCCTGCCCATCCGCCTTTGATTTTGTCCAACAATTTTTCTTTGCTGATTTTCGCTTCGCGAGCGGTCTGTGAAGGATTGCCGCAACTGACAAGGGCAAGCATTGCTAAAAAGCAACTGCCTGTTACAAAAAAATTCTTCATGCTATTTTTTATTTTAATTATTTAAGTTATTTTTAGTTTTAAAAAAACTGTCCGGATATTTTAACTGCTATTTATCAGACACAACCTCTGCATCATCGGTTGCATAAGTCAACAGCAAAGGTAAGTACATTTTAATTACAAAATTTACAAAAATACATTCAGAATAATAATTCTGATGGTATAAAAATTACCGAATATATTTATTATGTTATTAATACTGAAATAAATAAACATTCAAAATATACGCATATTTTAATAATCAGGTGACTTTTTTAATTTTCAACGGTCAATTGTTCTATCCTGCAAGCGACCTCTTTTCCACTAAATGCAAGCCCCAGCAGAATTACTTTCCGGTCAAGAAACGGCTCATAATAGCGTTTCTCACGGATTTGTGAAATGGCTTGGTTGAGCAAGGTATCGGTTTTCGTGGTGGCGTGGTATTTTAATTCTGCCACGATTACGACTCCGTCTTGCTGCAATACCGCGTCTATACGCCCCCGGTTGGTCG
>BNTV01000174.1 GCA_025996865.1 Bacteroidia bacterium | reverse complement strand
GTCAATAATCTTTTTAACTATCGCCAAAGCCTTTTCTTTTTCACCCAAATCCTCATAGAGTTTGTACAACTTGTATAATGGCATAAACTTTACCGGACACATATTTAATGGCCAATATCCATGAGATTCACATGTTATTCGACAATTATTACTACGTCTGCATACAAATCATTATTGGCTGCCATATAGACGATAACGGACAAAACAATTAATAAAATTTTTCTTATTGAGTATAAAATAATATTTTTTGTAAAATCTACGCTAATCATTGAAACAATTAGCGTAGATTAAAAATAATTTACTCCAATTAATTCATGGTATTTGTTGTATTGTATCTTCGATCTTTATATGTGAAACCGAAAAGTATCCAATAGTTGTCAAATACAAAATTGGAAGTATTATCAGAATACCCAACATCCAGAACCAAACAGAATGTATTTTTTCTTTCTGTTTTATTTTCAAAAACATTACTGCCAATACGAAAATAAGCAGCAATGTATATATAATCATTATAAATAGTCCCATATTTATTTGCAGTTTTATTTTATTTATTTGAGGGATGAGTGTGTTGACCGTTTCCACCACTACTTGTTCCAAAACCGCTACCACTAAATGACACGGAATAGTTTGAACCTGTGAGTGTATGAGTGTAATACTTTTAGTGTTTTGAGGTATCTTAAGTTGAATTAAAATATTGTATCAACTCAGGATGGATTTCAAGCAAAGTATCTACCAGACCCAACTCCGGATTCCTTGACCGGTCGGCCTGTTCAAACTTTATTTTAAAGTCTTCAAATAGTTTCATTTTCATGAACGCAAAAGTACTAAAAATATCTGTAATGTGAAAATAATCATTTAACTACATTTTATAGACAGACACTAATTAGACAGATAAACGTTCTTGGCGCGGAATGCTTGCAAAGAACTGTCAACTGCCAGTTCGATGGATTCGGAGAGGCTGAGTTCTTTTCCAATTCGTTCCACCAAGGTAAAGCCAAAGTTTCCTGCATCTTGTGCAACCAAAATTCGTACCGCTGTTTTGGGGTGAATTTCATAAAAACAGGATGCTTAAGACTTTCATCCAATTGAAGCCAATCTTTCCGGCTCATGGTTTGAATTTCTGTTTGATGTTCTTTAATCCAAACATCTACCTGTGTTTCATCCGTATAATCTTGTGAATATATATCTGATTTTTCCCGAAAAAGGCATAAATAATCGGACCAAAAATTGGTATTAGCACCAATAGCAGCAACCATATTGGATTAACAAATTTTCTATGGTAAATATCAAAAATTGATATTACACTTGATATTGCCCATAAAACTAAGAATAGTATAAAAATTATTTTCATTGTTTATTATTTTACGTAACCATTTTGTATTTCTTTAATATCAAAACTAATTTGCAAGTAACTCTATAAAATGTAGAAACCTGCTGTGCTGAAAATGAAATGGATTTTATTGTTAGTCATTTAGATTTATTCTTCGGATGTAAAAGTACTGTTTTATTTATATATACAAGATTATACATATGATTTTGTATATGTTATTGAGCAGTTTTTGGTGTAAATATATGATTATCAACAAATTAATTTAGTATTGAAATCGCCCCGGTCGCGTCTGTTTACCCACAGAGGTATCTCTATCCATATCGCTGACATGATTATCTTCTCTCTGTTAAATAAAGGGAAGAAAATTACCGTTGACAGATACATAAAAGCACCCCACAACAATCCTACTCTAATCCACTTATTGCTTTTATATGTTTTCAATATGTTTTTCAAAATCCATTTCCTCAAGCAGTTCAATGAATTTCGTTTCATCCAGCTTACTTGTGTCGGCATCCAATATAATTTGTTTGCAAAAATCGGACATTTTAAGGGCATTTCCTCGAGGTAGATGAATTTTTAATGACCACACTTCATCCTCGACTACGGTACGGAATGTTACCGAATAACCATCCATAATTATTGGGGGTACTCCTTTTGCCTTAAAATTATCAATCAATGCAGCCATTTTATCATGCAGTTTCTCAGCAAATTAGTTTTTTATCCTGAATGTTTTGCTATCAGGACGATAGGGTTTATACAAATCATCACTGAGCCTGATACGATCAACTTCTCTGTTATGAGTCAAAATCATATCTCTGCCTTCCAGCGATATCGTTTGGATAAACTCGGAAAATCCCTGACAATACGAAACGCCAATACCTCATCATCCCCTTCGGGTGAATCCTCAAATACAAATTCTACGGGAGAATTAATATTCCCCAAAAGAATCCTGTCAAGTATTGATTTACCGTCAAGGTTGTAGGAATTGTCGTCATCCTTAAACCCCTTCAGGTTCACGTTATAATCAATTCTTTTTGTAAAATGCCCTCCGCCTTCATGATCCGTATTTTGAGACAATGCCATTTGCCCCTTCAACATCGTTAATACGATAACTAAAAAAATAATCTTCTTCGTCATATGATGTATTAATTAAAATATACATTTATTCTTCGGGTGTATGGGAAAATACAGGAAGAAGCCGTGGATTCGGAGAACAAGAACGCTTTAATCGTTCATTATAAACGAATTAAAGCGTTCTAACAAGTGCCCAGGACGGGATTTGAACCCACACACCGTAACCGGCACCACCCCCTCAAAGTGGCGTGTCTACCAATTTCACCACCTGGGCTTTTGCGCTGCAAAGATACACTTTTTTCTTTATTTTTCAAATATTTTTTACTTTATATTGGTTTTTCTTAAAATATTGCTTAAATTTGCTGCGACATATAATTTAACATATAATTTAATAGGATCATGGAAAACTCCATAAAAAAAATCAGCTCCTTTCGCGATTTTATTTATTTGTATATAGATGGATTTAAAAATCTCACATGGGGTAAACCATTGTGGATTATTATCCTGCTCAAACTTTTCATTATGTTTGCTATTCTCAAAGTATTTTTCTTCCCCAATTTTCTCAATTCGCGGTTTGATACGAATGAGGAAAAAAGCGAATATGTTTCGAAAGAATTAACAAAAACACATATTTATTAATAATAAAAACCGTTCAAATGAATCAAATTGACATGTCTTTAATTGATTGGTCGAGAGCGCAATTCGCTCTGACGGCTATTGTTCATTGGTTGTTTGTCCCGCTTACCCTCGGATTAGGTTTGATTGTGTGTATTATGGAATCAATCTATGTTAAAACGGGGGCAGAAAAATGGTTGAGAACAACTAAATTTTGGATGAAACTCTTCGGCATTAATTTTGCCATTGGAGTTGCGACCGGTATTATTCTCGAATTTGAATTTGGGACTAACTGGTCGAATTACAGTTGGTTTGTGGGTGATATTTTTGGCGCCCCTCTGGCTATTGAAGGAATTGTCGCCTTCTTTTTAGAAGCGACATTTATTGCGGTTATGTTTTTCGGATGGGACAAAGTGAGTAAAAAATTCCATCTGGCATCCACTTGGTTGACTGTAGGAGGTGCAACACTCTCTGCTTTATGGATTTTGATTGCTAACGCATGGATGCAATACCCTGCGGGTATGTCGTTTAATCCGGATACGGTGCGTAGTGAAATGACCGATTTTTGGGCGGTAGCTTTGTCTCCGGTAGCAACTAACAAATTTTTCCATACGGTGATTTCTTCCTGGACTTTAGGCGCGGCTTTCGTGTTGGGAGTCAGTGCATGGTTTTTGTTAAAAAAGCGCGAAAGAACATTTTCCCTGGATAGCATTAAAATAGCGTGCATCGTAGGATTCGTGGGTGTTGTATGTTCATGGGTGACAGGCGACGGTTCGGCTCACCAGGTTGCTCAAAAACAACCGATGAAACTGGCGGCTATGGAGGGATTGTACGAAGGCGGCACCGGCGTTGACTTATTGGCTATGGGCGTTTTAACTCCCGGAAAACAATATGGTGACTCCAAAGATCCGTTTATCTTCAAAATTCCCGTACCCATTCCGAATTTCCTTTCCTACCTTGCCAATCGTCAATTCGACAGTTATGTTCCGGGCATCAATAATCTGGTAAACGGAGGTTATGATACGCCGCAAGGAAAAGCCTTGTCAATAGAAGAAAAGATTGAACGGGGAAAATTAGCCATTGGCGCTTTAGCCGATTACAGCCGGGCGAAAAAAGCCAATAACGAACCGGCGAAAGTTGAAGCTAAAAAAATATTGGACGAAAACTTCGCTCATTTTGGTTACGGTTATTTAAAATCTCCTGCCGATGCGATTCCCAATGTACCTTTGGTTTTTTACTCTTTCCATATTATGGTGATTCTGGGTGGATTTTTCCTCATACTATTTCCGGTTGTCTGGTTTTACAGCAAAAAAGATAAAATCTCTAAAATGAAATGGTTACAATGGATTTGTATCCTCTCTGTTCCTTTGGCTTATGTGACCTCACAAGCAGGTTGGGTTGTAGCTGAAGTAGGTCGTCAACCCTGGGCAATCCAGGATATTCTTCCGGTAAACGCTGCCATATCGAATATTAATGCGGCATCAGTTCAATTGACATTTTTTGTTTTCCTCATTTTGTTTGCTGTTTTGATAACTGCCGAATTGAAGATTATGTTCAAACAAATCAAGATCGGACCGGAAAACAAAGATGTAAAAAATGAAGAAAAATTATCTTAACCATTTAAATTATTTTACATTATGGATTATTCATTTTATCAACATTACTGGTGGCTGCTCGTTTCCGTGCTGGGAGCGTTGCTCGTTTTCCTGCTTTTCGTACAGGGAGGACAATCATTGATATATCAATTGGGAAAAAAAGAACAGGATTTACAATTGTTATTGGGTTCGATAGGGAAAAAATGGGAATTGACATTTACGACGCTCGTAACCTTTGGCGGTGCATTTTTCGCGTCGTTCCCCTTGTTTTACTCCACCAGTTTCGGTGGCGCCTATTGGGTTTGGATGCTGATACTTTTTAGCTTTGTGATTCAAGCTGTTTCTTACGAATACATGCACAAAAAAGGAAATTTACTGGGAAGCCGTACCTATAAAGCATTTTTATTTACAAATGGCCTTTTAGCTCCGATTTTATTGGGAGCAGCGGTTTCAACCTTGTTTTACGGCGCCGAATTTATCGTGAGAAAAGACAATATCACCGATTTCGGAATGCCGGTAATTTCTTCCTGGACAAATCCTTTGCATGGTTTGGAAGCGGTTGGAAATATCATGAACGTGGTACTCGGATTGGCGATATTTTTCTTATCCCGTTGTCTGGGTTCACTGTATTTTATCAACAACATCGACAACAAAGAAATTCACCAAGGCGCTCGCAAGCAATTGTTATACAATGCCATTCCGTTTTTGGTTTGTTTTCTGTTGTACGTAATCGTGTTGTTATTCAAATCCGGTTATACCGAAGATCCGGTTACAAAAGTCATTTCGGAAGAACCTTATAAATATCTGCACAATTTATTGGCGATGCCTTGGTTGCTTGCTATCCTCTTAATTGGCGTAGTTTTAGTTCTTTTCGGATTTGTCAAGACTTATTTACAGCCGAAATATATTCGTGGAATCTGGCCGGCGGGAATTGGCGTCGTTTTGACGGTTTTGGTGGTTTTGCTTATCGCAGGATACAATCACACAGCCTATTATCCGTCTTTGTCCGACATGCAGAGTTCACTGACGATTACAAATAGTTGTTCGAGTTTATTTACCTTGAAAGCGATGTCGATTGTTTCGATATTTATTGTTCCGGTACTGGGATATATTGCTTATGTTTGGAGGGTAATGGATAAGAAGTAAAATCAGGTAGGAGAAACGGGATTATTTCCCGTTTCTCCTACTCAATTTGGCTCAAATGGAAAATCCGATTGGTGGTTGCAACTCACTCTTATATACAAAGGTACCCTTAGGAACAAAAAATAAATAAGCGGTTAATTATCTTCCTTGTCCGGTTTAGCTGTCACCATACGCACTTTCGAGGAATTTTCAATAGCTTTCACTGCAATATCTTTGACGTTGGCTTCAGCACGATTGGCTTTATCCGTGTATTCCTTTAATTGAGCTTGCTGTTCTTTGATTTTTTCCTGTAACGATTCGATAATCTGGTCTTTCAACCGAATGTCGGCTTCGTTTTGCTTTTCCATCAGTTTGATGTCAAAATCGTATTTCGTTTGGAGTTGCCTGGTGATTTCCGTTTCTTTATCTTTCAACGCCTTTTCTAATTTAGCTGGAAATTCTACGTTATTCTTCCGAAGTTCAGTCAATTCGGCTTCCGCATTTTTCAATTCCAATTCCCGGTTGGAAACCTCTTGTTCAAACTTGACTTTTTTATCAGTCAATTCCTTTTCCAATTGAACTTTTTGAGTATCATATTCGTCCTGTTCTTTCTGACGTTTGATTTTCAAGTCGTATAAATATTCTTCTTCCTCCCGTTTCCTGCGTTTGATCAAATCATCGGAATATTCTTTTTCGGCATTTTTCTGTTTAGTCTTTTCGAGTTCCCATTGTTCTTTTTTCTCAGCCATTTCATTGGCAAAAGCTTCTTCTTTTTCCTTTATGGATTTCTCAAAACTATCCTTTTTCTCTTTCTGAACGAGCAACATAGCAGCTAAAGAATCTGTATTGGCCGACAAAGAATACAAATCTTCAAGCGACTTCTTTTCCAAGACAATAGCGGCTCGTATTTCTTCCAATTTCTTAAATTCGTTAGTCAAACTTTGTAGAATTTCATCCAACGAATTGCTTAGACTCGTTTTGAGGCCGGTAATATTTTTCACAATTCCATCATTGGTTATTCCAGCCACCTTTTCCAAAGTTTCCTTCTTTTGTTTTTCCTCTTGTATTTGTTTGGGAATATCCGCTTTCGTATTTTGAACATTTTTCAATAATATTTCATAAGCTTTCAATATTTCCGCTTTTGTGCTTTTCTCTGATACCGGTGTTTCCATATTTTTTTGTATTATAATTAATTATCTTCTTCATTTTCATCCAGATATTCATAAAAATAATGTTGGATAACATATTTTTCCAATGCCTTTTGCCGGAAAGCAAACCAATCTTCCTTGTATTTGGAATTATGAATCTGGTGATTAAAATTGGCAAACGGTTTATGACCATTTAAGGCCTGTATCAATTTATCCGTTTCCCTGCCGCTTTTGAGTTGATTAACAAAATCCGACATTATTTCAAAGGATCCATGAGATTCAAGCGGCTCAATTTTAACACATTTATCCCATTTATGATGTTCCAAATGAAACGGATTTTCTTCGTCGGATTCTTCCTCGTCTTCCTCTTCAAAAAACGTTTCAAATAACAAGTCTTTCGGAATATCTTCCAACTCCAAGGTATCAGGATTAAAAAAGCAAAAAAAAGGGACGGAAGCATACAATCCATCACAGTACAATATCAGATTTTTTAAAATACTTCTTTGTGTTCTCAGAGCCTTTTACGGTTTAAAATCAAGTAGGAGAAACGGGATTATTTCCCGTTTCTCCTACCCAATTATTAGTCTATATTTATTTAATCGGTAACTTTCACTTTGATATTCTTAAACCAAACCACATCGCCATGATCTTGGAATCCAATATAACCTTCATGTTCCGCTCCACCCAATTGAGTCAGGAAAGTATAAGCCAACTGAAAATCTCCACCTTTTTTGAATTTACCACTGTTGATTAATTCATTCCATTCCGGCGTCCACAAATGATATTCAACCACTTTTTTGCCGTTTTGGAAGTGGAAAACACTGCCTTTGAAAACAACGATTTCTCCGGTATTCCATTCACCGTAGGGTTTGGAATTTTGCGGTTTAGCCGGAAT
>BNTV01000173.1 GCA_025996865.1 Bacteroidia bacterium | reverse complement strand
CAATAATCGCCACGGTCGGGTCGCAGTTTTGCTTGCGTTTCAATTCTTCCAAATCGAATTTCGTATCAATAAAAGTGGTATCATAATTCCCTTTCAAAAAGGTTTTGTTCTGCAACACCCTTAAATGGAACGGAATCGTTGTTTTGATACCCAGAATCTTGTATTCGCGTAAAGCCCGTTTCATATTGGAGATAGCCGATTCGCGGTTGCGTCCCCAGATACACAATTTGGCAATCATGGGGTCGTAGTGCAAAGACACTTCAAATCCGGCGTAGGCTGCGCTGTCTAAACGAACATTTCTGCCTTCGGGCGCTTCGCGTACACGGATAATGCCGGGCGACGGCATGAAATTGTTTTCCGGATCTTCGGCATAAATCCGACATTCGATGGCGGCGCCGCGAAATTCAATATCTTCCTGTTTGTATGGCAACGGATTTCCGGAGGCTACGAGAATCATGTCGCGCACCAAATCGACGCCCGTACATTCTTCCGTCACCGGATGTTCCACTTGCAGACGGGTATTCATTTCGAGAAAATAGAAATTCTGGTCTTTGTCCATCATAAATTCCAAGGTGCCGGCGCTGTAATAACCAATTTTCTTACAAGCTTCGACTGCAATGGCGGTCATCTTTTTCCGGGTTTCTTCCTTGACGAAAGGCGAGGGTGATTCTTCAATCACTTTCTGGTTTCGCCGCTGGATAGAACATTCGCGTTCATAAAGATGAATCACGTTTCCATATTTATCTCCCAATACCTGCACCTCAATGTGATGGGGATTCTCAATGTATTTTTCAATATAAATGGCATCGTTTCCAAACGAATTGGCCGCTTCGGAGCGTGACATCCGGAAAGCGGCATCCAAGTCATTTTCCTTGCGCACCAGACGCATGCCTTTTCCACCGCCGCCTGCAAGCGCTTTCAGCATAATCGGATAACCGACTTCTTTGGCTTTTTCGCGGGCTTCCTCCACATCGGCAACCGGTTCTTTCGTTCCGGGAACAATCGGTACGCCGGCTTCCTGCATGATTTTACGCGCTTCCGTTTTGATACCCATCTTGGCGATAATGTCAGCGCTCGGACCGATGAAATTCACGCCTCCTTCCTCGCAGCGGCGGGCAAAGTCGGCGTTTTCGGACAAAAAACCGTATCCCGGATGAATGGCTGCTCCGGTTGCTTTGGCAATCTGCAGAATCAAATCGGGTTTCAGATAAGACGTATCCGATTCATTCTCAGAGATACAATAAGCTTCTTCAGCATACCGGACATGCAAAGCGCTCCGGTCAACATGTGTATAAATGGCTACCGTAGGTATTTCCATTACGCGGCAGGTACGGAATATCCGCATCGCGATTTCTCCGCGATTAGCGACTAAAACTTTCTTTATCATAATTCAACATTTTAACTTTAAACTTTAAACCTTAAACCTCAAACTTCAACCCTTAAACCTCAAATTTCAACCCCCTAAAGCGGTATATTTGAATGTTTCCTGGGAGGATTGGATTGCCGTTTGTTAGCAAGCAATTCAAAACTGCGAATCAATTTCTGACGGGTTACCGAGGGTTCAATAATTTCGTCAATATAGCCCAATTCGGCTGCACGATAAGGGTTTGCGAATTTTTCGCGATAATCGTCCTGTAATTCTTTCCGTTTGGCTTCCGGATTTTCTGCTTCGGTAATTTCTTTACGGAAAAGAATATTCACGGCTCCATCGGCTCCCATCACCGCAATTTCTCCGGTTGGATAAGCATAATTGAAGTCGCCCCGGATGTGCTTTGAACTCATCACATCGTAAGCGCCGCCGTAGGCTTTGCGGGTGATAACCGTCACTTTGGGTACGGTCGCTTCGCAATAGGCATACAACAGTTTGGCTCCGTGACGGATAATGCCGTCGTATTCCTGATTCACGCCCGGAAGAAATCCCGGTACATCAACCAAAGTCAGTAACGGAATATTGAAAGCATCGCAGAAACGAACAAATCGCGCCGCTTTGACGGAAGCATTGATATCGAGCGTTCCGGCCATGGCGGCAGGTTGGTTGGCAACTACGCCAATCGTCTTGCCGTTCAAGCGGATATATCCAATCACAATATTTTTGGCATACGCTTCCTGAACCTCATAAAAATTTCCATCATCTGCGATGGAAACGATTAATTCTTTGATGTCGTAGGGTTGATTGGGATTGGTAGGAATCAATAAATCCAAAGATGGGTCTGCCCGGTTGGGGCTGTCGGTAGTCGGCACAAAAGGCGGTTCTTCCATGTTATTGTTTGGAAGGAACGACATTAATTCCCTGATTTTCAAGATGCAATCAATATCATTATCGGCAGAGAAATGGGCGACGCCCGATTTGCCGGTATGTACATCCGAACCACCCAGCTCATTTTTCGTTACATCTTCCTGCGTTACACTTTTTACCACATCCGGTCCGGTAATAAACATATAGCTGCTTTCTTTCACCATAAAAATATAGTCCGTGAGAGCAGGAGAATAGACCGCTCCACCGGCGCAAGGTCCCATGATGGCGCTGATTTGGGGAATTACCCCCGACGCCATTGAGTTTCTGAAAAAGATTTCGGCATATCCTGCCAACGAACGAACGCCTTCCTGAATACGTGCACCGCCCGAATCGTTCAATCCGATGACGGGAGCGCCCACTGCCATAGCCATATCCATTATTTTGCAAATCTTATGGGCGTAGGTTTCCGACAGAGCGCCGCCAAAAACCGTAAAGTCCTGTGCAAAGACAAAGACCGTCCGTTTACCGATTAATCCGTATCCGGTAATTACGCCGTCGCCCAAAGGGCGCTGTTTTTCCAATCCGAAATCGTAGCATTTATGAGTTACGAACTTGTCTATTTCTACAAAAGTTCCCTTTTCCAATAACTGTTCGATTCTTTCACGCGCAGTCAATTTCCCGGCTGCATGTTGTTTGGAGATGCGATTTTCGCCGCCACCCAATTCCGCCTGTTGATTCAGGTCGTTCAATTTTTTAATTTTTTCTTTCATGTGTGCATAATTTGTTTTTATCAGAACAAAAATACGAAAAAAAATTGACACAACACACGAACAGGCATTATTTTGTTTGAATTCCGTTTTGGTATCATTGGATATGAATGTATTTTTCTTTGCCAAAAAAGTAGTATCTTTGCGCCGTGAGTTATTTGCAAAAAAATAAATACTATAAATCAAGAAAATGAAATCTTTTATTACCCTAATTTTATGCTTCCTGCCTTTCTTGCTTGCCGCTCAAACAGACATGCCGAGCTGGGAAGAAATAAAGAAAGACAAAGATTATCTGGAATTGCAAAAGGAATTGCAAAAAGTTGAAGACGAGACAAGCGCTTTAATGGCTGATTACAGCAATCTTACAGCCGCTCAAAAGAATAATGAGACTTACATGCAATCCTTCAACAACCGTTACGCCGATATACAATCGAAAAAAGATAAAATCCTCAGTTCGTTCGTATCCAAACATCCCGATTCTTTTATCAGCTTACTCGTTCTGAATCAAGGAAAATTTGATTTCAAAGAAGCGGATGCCCTGTACAATTCCCTTTCGGAAAGAATAAAAAAAACCGATTTAGGCCAATCTTTGGGAGCGAAAATCCAATCAATTAAAAATACGTCTATCGGTTCGAAAGCCCCTGATTTTGCACAAAATAACACTTCCGGAGAACCCGTCAAACTTTCTGACTTCAAAGGAAAATATGTGCTGATTGATTTCTGGGCTTCGTGGTGCGGTCCCTGCCGGCAAGAAAATCCCAATGTGGTAAGAGCTTACAATGCTTTTAAGGACAAAAACTTCACCGTCTTAGGCGTATCGTTGGACGAAAATAAAACCGCCTGGCTGAATGCCATCCAAAAAGACGGATTAAACTGGGCGCAGGTTTCCGACTTGAAAGGTTGGCGGAATGCTGTGGCCGGACTTTTCGACGTAAAAAGCATACCCCAGAATTTCCTGTTAGACCCCAACGGCATCATTGTCGAGAAAAACCTGCGGGGACAAGCGCTTCAACAAGCCTTGTCGGAGATCATTAAATAACATAAAACATGAAATCATTCAAAACTATTTTAGCAATTGTTTTTTGCTGCCTGTGTGGTGGAATATCCGCTCAAAATATCAAGATTTTTTTTCCTCAATTTACAGGGCAAAAATACGTTTTTATTCTTAATCAAGGTGCAAAAAGAGACACCGTGCAGTCCGGCATTGTAGGCGAAACCGGTTTTGTGACCGTCAACCTCACAATTCCCGAAAAATTGAAAGGTTATACCGGCATTGGCTCCTGGTCGGCAGCCAGCGGCAGAGGAATCAATTTTATTGTCAATAACGAAGACTTTTCCGTTACTTGTCAGGATTCGCTTCCCGGTCTGAACAATATTGTTTATGAAGGGAGCAAGGAAAATGCCCTTATGAATCGGTATGAAACCGAATTATTTGCATTCTACCAAAAAATTGATTCGGTTTTCCGGGCGGAAAATATGGCGGAAAAACGGGATTCGCCGCCTCCTTCATTCCTGAAAGGGATGCAATCTATCAATAAGGAATACGCAAATATTCAGAAAAAATTAGCGACCGATACTTCTTATGCGGCGTTTTTCTGGAGAACCCTGAATTATATGAGAGGATTAGGAAATCGCATTTATTATAAACCGGACGATCAAAACGATTATTTTTCCGACTTAATACACTATCTCTCAGATGAAATAGACGTCCAATACTTATATTCCAGCGGACTGTGGAACCCTGTGATTACGACTACCTTCAACTCGGTTGAAAACAAAGCTGTCTGGGCGGAAAACATGGTAAAAATGCTCAAACGGACAAAATCCCAAAGTGTTTTTGAGGCATTTTCCACGGATTTGGTAACCATCTGTGAACAATGGGCTTGGGAAAACGCCGAACAAGTTATTATCGCTTATTTGGAATCGTCGGGAAGACTCCCGGCCGATCAGGGTAATATATTGAATAGAGTCATGTTACAAAACAAAGTGAAAATTGGGAACAAAGCGCCGGCGCTCAACGGAGAAATTCCGACTAACGCGCTCCTGATTTTCTACGAATCGGGTTGTCAACATTGCCAACATCAATTGGCCGAAATTGCCGAATATTATCCCCGAATTGTAGAAAAAGGAATCAAGGTAATTTCCATATCGACCGACGAAAGCAAGGAAGTCTATGATTATCATTCCAAAAACTTCCTCTGGCCCGACAAACTTTGCGATTTCAAAGGATTTAAAGGCGAAAACTTAATCAATTACGGTGTTGTCGGAACGCCAACCCTCTATTTGATTGACGAAAACGGTATTATTCTCGACAGACAACCCCGTCTTGATGATATAAAAGCGCTAAATCTCAATTAAAATATACGCTTTTGGCTTTTTCTCCGTTATTATCTATACAATTAGCTAATTCAAAAATTACTGCATGTTAGATTATATCAAAGGAGAAATAACCGAATTAACTCCCGCTTCGGTGATAATCGAAACGGGAGGCGTAGGTTATCTTGCTCACATTTCATTGAATACGTATAGTGCGCTCAGTGGACTAAAAACCTGTAAACTATTCGTTTACGAAGCCATTCGGGAAGATGCACACCAATTGTTCGGCTTCGTGGAAAAACGCGAACGCGAACTTTTCCTGCACCTGATTTCGGTTTCCGGAGTCGGCGCCAACACTGCACGGATGGTGCTTTCGTCCATTGCCGTTTACGAACTGGAAGGCATCATCGCCTCGGGAAACGCCAATGCGCTGAAAGCCGTAAAAGGCATCGGAAACAAAACAGCCGAACGGATTATCATCGACCTGAAAGACAAGGTGAAAATCAGCGGAACGGCAACATCCGCCCAAACTTCCGTTTCAAGTGAAATCGCCCGGGAAGCTATTTCGGCGCTCACCATGTTGGGATTCAATCAACTGGCTTCCCAAAAAGTAGTCAATAAAATATACGCTGAAAAACCGGCTTTGAGTGTAGAAGAAATTATCAAAAACGCCCTAAAAATGCTTTGATGAAATCCCGGAAAAAATATATATTCTTGGTACTGTTTCTCACCTTGGCAAGCGGATTTTTCAACTTGTCCTCACCGCAAGCGCCCCCGCAAAAAACCACAGGCAAAGATACGGTAACCACTATTTTTCCGGTAGCAAAAACCACTCCCGAAACCTTTAAAGAAGATGTAAAAGGCGTCTATCCCATTGATTTATCGACGCCCCAGAATTTCAAATCCGATTTTGAATACAATCCGGTGACCAACCGCTACGAACTGAGAACAAAAATCGGGGACGAAGACATATCAACACCGGTTACGCTCACCCCCGATGAATACTACAAATACAGCCTGCAAAAAAGCATGGATTCGTTTTACAAAGACAAATATGCGGCAGAATTTGACAGCGCGGCTATAAAAAGAGACAAAGACGCTTTATCGGCTTTTGATTTCAAAGTCAATATCGGGCCGGCCGATAAAATTTTCGGGCCGGGCGGCGTCCGGTTGAGCGCCAACGGTAGTCTTACCACCAAATTGGGATTTACGCATACCTCGAACGGAAACCCGACTTTGACCGAACGGCAACGGAATCACACCGCTTTCGACTTTGACTCCCAGATTCAAGCCGACATCAAAGCCTCCGTAGGCGACAAACTCAATTTCAAATTGGACTATAACACGCAATCCACTTTCGATTTCGATACGCGGCAACTTAAATTGGGCTATACCGGAAAAGAAGACGAAATCGTAAAAGTCCTTGAAGCCGGAAACGTCAGCATGAATACCACCAACTCCCTTATCAGAGGCGGAGCGGCTTTATTTGGTATCAAAACACAGTTGCAATTTGGGAAATTAACCGTCGATGCCGTTTTCTCCCAACAAGAATCGCAATCCCGTTCCATTTCGACCAAAGGAAACGTACAAACCACTCCTTTCGAGGTTACCGTCGATAAATACGACGAAAACATGCACTATTTTCTGGGACATTATTTCTACGACCATTACGACGAAGCAATGAGTTCCCTACCCTATATCAAATCACCCATAAGAATCGACCGCTTAGAAGTTTGGATAACCAACCGCCGTTCAAATTTTAATGAAGCGCGGAACATCGTCGCCTTTGCCGACCTCGCAGAACACGATTTCATCAGCAATCCCGGTTTTACACAACCAACGGGTACCGACATCGTACCTCACAATGGAGCGAACAACTTATACACCAACATAGTAAACAGTTATCCGGGAGCGCGTGACATCAGCACGGTCAATCAGGCTTTGGGCGGCGTCATGGAAAACGGGTCGGATTACGAAAAAATCGAAAACGCACGCAGATTGGAGTTATCCGAATACACTTTCAATCCGCAATTGGGATACATTTCCCTGCGTTATCCCCTGCAATCGGACGAAGTACTGGCCGTCGCTTATTCCTATATTTACAACGGAATCACCTATCAAGCGGGTGAATTTTCAACCGATAATCCCAATAGCAGCCAAAATAATTTGTACGTCAAATTAATCAAAGGAACAACCATTTCCCCAAGTTCCCCGAGCTGGAAACTGATGATGAAAAATGTTTATGCCATTACGGAAAATTACCAGAGCCTGACTCAGGAGAAATTCCGGCTGAATATCAAATACTTAAACGACACAACCGGCGTCTATTTGAACTACATCACCGAAGGAAAAATCGCTAATCAGCTGTTGCTCAGGGTTGAAAGATTAGACCGTCTGGATTCCCGCAATGAAGCGCATCCCGACGGATTCTTCGACTTTGTACCCGGCCTCACCGTAATTCCCG
>BNTV01000172.1 GCA_025996865.1 Bacteroidia bacterium | reverse complement strand
TCTTCTTCCGTCATTCCCAACTGCTCCGACTTCAAATAATCTAAACTGATAACTTTACATTCTTCTTCTAACACTTCATTCAGAAAATCAATCAACAACTTTTCGTTTTCAAAAATCTTCTTGAACGCGAAATCAGTTAGAAAATTCATGAATGTACCCCATTCTCTGTTTTTAAGTTTTGGATTTACCTTTTCCATACAAAACCCGTTTTGATTAATCGTTTAATAATTATCAGTTTGCCACTTCGATGGCAAAAGTAAAAACAAATTTTTGAAATTAATGTGAACGGTATGTTATTTTTAGGTTAAAATTTCGTTAACATAAAAGATGAGATTTTTTTTGATAAAGAAAGAAGGTATCCGGGTTATTTTTTATAAAACAATAACATTCATCAGGTTAAATTATCTTAAATCCCCTGTATTTAATTAAACTTTCCCCTGTTTTTTCAGTCAATTATAGCGGACTATATTTTAGATCTGAAATCCCATATATTTCATATTTCGATGAATAAAATTACAAAGATTGTTCTGTTTGTTATCATTGCGCTCTTTATTGCCGGGATGGCTTTCTATCCTACGATAAAAAAGAAAGTTAAAAAAGAAGAGACAACCCAAGGAACGGCTCGTCCGGGTTCTTTCGGAAATAGAGCAAAACCGCTGAATATTAACGCAAAAGTAATACGATCGGAATCGGTGACCGATTATATCCAGGTGACGGGAAACCTGATTCCCGACGAAGAAGTGGACTTGACTTTTGAAGCCGCAGGAAAAATTGTTAATATATTTTTTCAAGAAGGTTCAACGGTAAATAAAGGACAATTATTGGCTAAGGTTAATGACAAACCTTTGCAGGCGGAATTGCAGAAATTAGAAGCTCAGATTCCTTTGGCGGAAGACAGGGTATTCCGTCAAAAAGCGCTGCTGGAAAAAGACGCGGTCAGCAAGGAGACTTACGAACAGGTAACTACCGAACTGGAAAAATTACATGCCGATATTGATCTGGTTAAATCACGGATTGCACAAACCGAACTGCGGGCGCCTTTCGACGGAATTATCGGCCTGCGGCAAGTCAGTGAAGGCGCTTATGCTTCTCCGACAACGATTGTAGCTTCGCTCACAAAAATCATTCCTCTGAAAATAGAATTTTCAGTTCCCGAAAAATATATGAATATGATTCATTCGGGGACTCCTATTGAATTTCGAATAGATAAGGATAATTATGCAGCTTCGGTTTATGCAGTTAATTCGCGAATCGAAAAAGATGGCCTGCAACTGAAAGCCCGCGCCGTTTATCCGAATACAAACGGGCAGTTAAAACCGGGACGGTTGATTTCCGTAAAAATCAAATCCAATGAATTAAAAAATGCAATCGTTGTACCGAACGAAACGGTGATTGCCGAAATGGGACGCGATATTGCTTATATTTATTCCTCAGGAAAAGCAAAAGTAGTAGAATTGACAAAAGGAACCCGGACGGAATCGAACGTTCAGGTATTGGATGGCATAAAACTTGGCGACACCTTGATTGTCAGTGGAATCATGCAGTTGAGAGATGGTTTGCCCGTAACGATTGATAATATACAATGAATATTTCAGAATTAAGCATCCGGCGGCCGGTTCTTTCGACTGTATTTGTGCTGGTAATCACGCTATTCGGGATTATCGGCTACACGTATCTGGGTGTACGTGAATATCCGAGTGTGGATAACCCGATTATCACGGTGGAAGTTTCGTATCCCGGCGCCAATGCCGATATTATCGAAAACCAGATTACGGAACCGTTGGAACAGAACATCAACGGGATTCCGGGAATCCGCTCCCTGTCCAGTACGAGTAGTCAAGGTTCTTCGCGGATTACCGTCGAATTTGAGTTGAGCGTGGATATGGAAACCGCAGCCAATGACGTGCGCGACAAAGTTTCCCGCGCCCAACGTTTCCTTCCCCGCGATTGCGACCCGCCGACGGTTTCTAAAGCCGACGCCGACGACCAGCCGATTCTCCAGATTTCCATCCAAAGCGAAAAACGGAATTTGCTCGAACTGAGCGAAATCGCCGATTTGACGCTGAAAGAACGTTTGCAAACCATCCAAAACGTAAGTGCGGTTTCCATTTGGGGAGAAAAACGGTATGCCATGCGATTGTGGTTGGATCCGGTAAAAATGGCGGCATACAGCATCACTCCGGTTGACATCCGAAGCGCCATTGACAGAGAAAATGTAGAATTGCCTTCGGGAAGTATCGAAGGCGATAGGATGCAATTTACCATTCGTACCTTGGGTTTGATGAAAACGCCCGAAGAATTTAACAATCTGGTTATTCGCGAAAACGATTATAATGTCATCCGCATGCGTGATGTCGGCTATGCCGAACTGGGACCGGAAGACCAACGCAGCATCATGCGCAAAAACGGCATTCCGATGGTTAGTGTCGTGGTGATTCCCCAGCCGGGAGCCAACCACATTGAAATCTCCGACGAAGTAAAAGTCCGGCTCGCTCAAATGCAAAAAGACCTTCCGGAAGACGTTAAATTGGACGTCGTTTTTGATAACACCCGATTTATACGGTCGTCCATTAAGGAAGTGCAGGAAACGATTTACATTGCATTTGCACTGGTCGTTGTGATTATATTCCTTTTCCTGCGGGATTGGCGGGCTACCTTGGTGCCGGTGATAGTCATTCCTGTTTCTTTGGTCGGCGCATTTTTTATCATGTATATTGCCGGCTTTTCCATCAACGTTTTATCCATGTTGGCTGTTGTGCTTGCCGTGGGCTTGGTGGTGGATGATGCAATCGTGATGGCCGAGAATATTTACGTGCGGATTGAGCGGGGAATCAGTCCGAAAGAAGCCGGAATCGAAGGTTCCAAAGAAATATTTTTTGCCATTGTATCAACGACCATTACCTTGGTTGCCGTCTTTTTCCCGATTGTTTTCATGCAAGGGATGACGGGACGTTTGTTCAAGGAATTCAGCATCGTCGTGTCGGGCGCCGTAGCCATTTCGGCTTTTGTCGCATTGACGTTTACTCCGATGTTGTCCACCAAGATTCTCCGGAGAAGAGAAAGCAAAGGTGCATTTTATGAAAAAACGGAACCGTTTTTTGAGGGAATGAACCGTTTTTATGAAAAAGGTTTGGCTTATTTCCTTGCTCATCGGTGGATTATGTGGCCGATTGTTGGAGCTACCTTTTTAATAATTTTCATTTTATGGGGTCAGATCAAATCCGAAATGTCGCCGTTGGAAGACCGTTCCCAAGTCAGAATCAATATGTCTGCGCCGGAAGGTTCTACTTACGAATTTTACCGTGACTACGCCACAAAAATTGCTACCATAGCCGATTCGGTTGCTCCCGAAAGAATATCTGATGTGATGTTGGTGCGTTCGGGTTTTGCCTTCGTCCAATTGATGTTGCCGGATATAAAAAACAGGGAACGAAGCCAGATGGAAATCGCCAATGCGGTTTCTGAAGCTGTTCGCATGGAAACCGAAGCGCGGGCATTTGTGCAACAACAATCAACCTTTGGCGGACGGCGAGGCGGAATGCCGATACAATACGTTTTGCAAGCGCCTAACCTGGAGAAATTGAAGGAGTATATTCCTCTATTTATGGCCAAAGTGTCCGAAAGTCCGAAATTCCAAATGTCGGATGTCAATCTGAAATTCACCAAACCGGAAACCCGGGTCGAAATCAACCGCGACAAAGCGGCTTTGTTGGGCGTAAGCACCCGCGATATCGGGCAAACTTTGCAATATGCACTCAGCGGCCAGCGAATGGGTTATTTTTACATGAACGGAAAACAATACCAGATATTGGCCGAAATAAACCGGCAACAACGGAACAAACCGCTCGACCTCAAGTCCATGTATGTCAAAAACGCTTCGAAAGGAATGATACAGTTGGACAATTTGGTTGATTTGTCGGAGAGCGTTTCTCCACCGCAATTGTATCGTTATAACCGTTTTAATTCTGCAACCGTCAGTTCGGGATTGGCTCCGGGCGTTACCATCGGTGAAGGTTTGAACGAAATGGACCGGATTGCCAAAGAAACCTTGGACGAAAGTTTCCGCACCGCTTTGGCAGGTGAATCGAAAGAATTTCGTGAAAGTTCGTCCAGTCTGATGTTTACTTTTGGTTTGGCATTGATTTTGATATTTTTGATTTTAGCTGCACAATTTGAAAGTTTCAAAGATCCGCTCATCGTGATGCTGACGGTTCCGCTGGCTATAGCCGGCGCATTGATTTTCATGATGGTAAGCGGTATAACCATGAATATCTTTAGCCAGATAGGCATTATCATGCTGATTGGTCTGGTAGCTAAAAACGGTATTTTGATTGTTGAATTTGCCAATCAGCGGCAAGAATCCGGTATGGAAAAGATGGAAGCCATCCGAGGCGCGGCCGTACAACGCTTGCGTCCTATCCTGATGACCAGTTTCAGTACCATTCTCGGATTGCTGCCCTTGGCATTTGCCAGCGCCGAAGGAGCGAATAGCCGTATCGCTATGGGGATTTCAGTAATCGGTGGGATGATTGTTTCCACTTTCCTCACCTTGTTTATTGTTCCGGCGGTTTATACTTATTTTTCGACGAATAGAACCCCCCGGCCCCCTAAAGGGGGAGTTGGCGCAGTATAATGAGCGTATTTGCTGCGGTAAAAAATCCTCTTTGGGGAAACAACGTTCGGCGTAAGCCAATTTAGGGGTTGGAGATAACAATATATGCATAATAAAAATACGAAAATACTCACTGCCTCCACTCCCCCTTCAGGGGGCTGGGGGGTAAAACTAAAAGAAATGATTAGCATCAAACGACAAAAATACGCTCAACTCTGTCCCCCCTTCAGGGGGTTAGGGGGTCGTCCGGGAGGCCTTCTCTTGTTGTTGCTCCTCTCGTTATCGGTAAGCGCCCAAGAAGTTTACGACCTGAAACGCTGTCTGGAAGCAGGATTACAGAAGAATTACGATCTTTTAATCATTCGTAATGAGCAACAAATCTCCGACAATAATATGACTTGGGGTAATGCCGGCTTTCTGCCGACACTCGATTTAACCGCCGGATATTCAGGGCGATTAAACAACTCTGCTACTCAGGAATATACCGACGGTTCAACCGTAAAAAATACAAATATACTAAATCAAGGCGCCAATTTGGGCTTGAATGTTTCCTGGACAATTTTCGACGGTTTGTATATGCAAACCAATTACCATCGTTTGAAAGAATTTCAAAAAATGGGTGAATTGAACACGAAATTAGCGGTCGAGAATTTGATTAGCAATATTACGGCCGAATACTATAATTTTGTGTATCAGAATCTTCGTTTAGGCAATTTGCAATATGCCGTTTCTTTGTCGAAAGAACGTTTGAGGATTGTCGAAGCCCACTACAACATCGGTTCGAAGTCGCGTTTGGATTTGCAGCAAGCGCGAGTCGATTTCAACGCCGACAGTTCGAGTTTGATTAAACAGTTCGAAGTCGTTAATACATCAAGAATTACGTTGAACCGGATGATGGCTTTGGAAAATGTCTCTCAGCAAATTGTTGTGAAGGATACGCTTATTGATCCCAATCCGTCTCTGGAACAAAAGGTGATTCGGAGTAACATGGAACAATCCAATGCTCAACTTTTGTTATCAGCTAAAAATAGAATAATCGGCGAATTAGATTACAAAGCCTTGAAAAGCCGCGATTATCCTTATCTCAAATTAAATGCAGGCTATGGCTATTCGATGGATTATTATGGTTCGGGAACGGTGAATCGCCAGGATAATTTGGGATTGAATTACGGCTTGACTTTGGGATTCAATATTTTCGACGGATTTAATCGCCGGCGGGAACAAAAGAATGCAAAGCTTACGATTCAAAACCGCCAGTTACAGTACGAACAGGTGGAATTATCCCTGAAAGCCGATTTGGCCAACATCTGGATGGCTTATAAGAATAACCTCAAATTGCTTAATCTGGAAAACGAAAACGTAGAAGTAGCCCGTGAAAATTATGAAATTGCCATTGAGCGTTATCGTTTGGGTGAACTTTCGGGGATTGAGTTGCGAGAAGCGCAAAACAGTTTGTTGGGGTCGGAAGAACGCTTTCTACAAGCGCAGTACAACACGAAACTTTGTGAGATTTCTTTGATGCAGATTAGCGGGCAGGCTACTTCATATTTAGAATAATATCCGGGTTATAATTCCCGGATTATTATTCATTAGAAATAGTTAAGAAGTAATAATTCAATTATAATATATATACAACAAAAATCGTGCCAAATGGTTTATACAATTCAAGCCCCCGATAAAATAATCACTTCCATTCTATTACCAGCCTCGAAAAGTATCAGTAATAGGGCATTGATTCTGAATGTTTTAAGCAATACTTCTTTCCCTGTTAAAAATATTTCCGACAGCGACGATACCCAAGTTATGATGGAAGCATTTGAGTCGAAAGATAACCTGATAAATATAGGTGCAGCAGGGACAGCCATGCGCTTTCTGACTGCATATTTTTCCCAATGTGAAGGAAATAAAATTATTACCGGTTCGGAACGGATGAAAAACCGTCCCATCCGGATTTTGGTGGAGGCTTTACGGCAGGTTGGAGCGGAAATCAGTTATGTGAAAAAAGAAGGATTTCCTCCCTTGCAAATCAGGGGCAGGAAACTGCGCGGCGGCGAAATTACTTTGGACGGAAGCGTAAGCTCGCAATATCTATCAGCCTTGATGATGATTGCTCCATTGATGGAAAAAGGGCTGACTATCCGTCTGAAAGGCAATATCATTTCACGTCCGTACATCGAAATGACGTTTCGCCTGATGAAACTGTTCGGAATAGAAGCGCTTTGGGAAGAAAAAAATATCCGGATTGCTCCGCAAACCTATATCGCACAACCTTTCAAAGTAGAAAGCGATTGGTCTGCCGCTTCTTATTGGTATGAAATAATGGCTTTGGCGCAGGAAAATCCGGAAATAGAACTCTTGGGTTTGGAGGAAAACAGTTTGCAAGGCGATTCCAAATCAGCGAAACTTTTTGAAGACTTGGGAATAAAAACGGATTTCTTACCGTCCGGCAGCCTTCGGTTGACACGGATTCCGGCAGATAACATTCATTCAAAACTTTATCAGTATGATTTTGTGAATGAACCTGATTTAGCCCAAACACTTGTCGTGACTTGTTGTATGTCAGGCATCCCTTTTCGTTTCAGTGGATTACAAAGTCTGAAAATCAAGGAAACCGACCGCGTTTCAGCTTTACAAAACGAATTGAAAAAACTGGGATACATCGTCAAAAGCGAACCGGACGGTATAATGGAATGGCGGGGAGAACGTTGTGAACCGGAACCTGACCCGATTATTTCGACCTACGAAGACCACCGGATGGCGATGGCTTTTGCACCGGTTTGCCTGAAAACCGGGAAAATTAGCATCAACGAGCCTGAGGTCGTTTCCAAATCCTATCCCGGATATTGGGAAGATTTAAGAAAAACCGGATTTCAGGTAGTTTTAAGTTTATTATGATTTATTGCTACGTCATTGCGAGATCCCAATAAACATGTTTATCAAAAAGCGCGTAGCGCTTCTGCGTTTATAGCCGGGTGCGACAGCGCCCGGAATAAGGTGAATGTTTCCCAGCCGGGCGCCGCGTAGCGGTGCTGTTATTCAATCGGCACGGGTGTACGACAAATTTCCCAATTAGTGTTTAACGATTATCAGGAGATGTCTCCACTCGCTGCGCTCGGTCGACATGACGCGGCTGCAAAAGGGGAAAGGAGGGGGAAGAAACGGCGGCGAAGCCGC
>BNTV01000171.1 GCA_025996865.1 Bacteroidia bacterium | reverse complement strand
ACAAATCATTGAGAAAACGCCGGAAGAAAAACGTCAAATCCTTACGGAATCCTTAGAAACGTGGATTTCGGGCATGATGGCCGCCAGCAAAACCGTTAAGGCTTGGGACATCGTGAACGAACCCATGTCCGACTGGCCGGATCAGTACCAACTGAAAACAGGCATCGGTAAAACCGATATGGCTGCGGACGAATTTTACTGGCAAGACTATCTGGGCAAGGATTATGCGGTAACCGCCATTCAGATAGCACGCCGTCAGGAAGGACACGAAAGCGACAAGCTTTTTATCAACGATTACGGTTTGGAATCAAGTTTGGATAAGTGCAAAGGATTAATAGAATATGTCAAATATGTCGAAAGCAAAGGCGTGAAAGTCGATGGTATCGGTACGCAAATGCACGTTAGCCTGAATTTGGCCGACAGGGATAAAATTGCCGAACACTTCCGCTTGTTGGCGGCTACCGGTAAACTGATCAAGATATCCGAATTAGACATGGGAATTGAGGTTGACGGTAAAGGTATTCAAACCGACGAGGCTACCGACGAGCAGCTCCGCGCACAGGCCGATCTTTACAAATACATCGTGAAGACCTATTTCGAGATTATTCCCGCGACGCAACGCTACGGCATCACCCAGTGGGCGGCGACAGACAGTCCGGCAAGCTCCAGCTGGAGAGGCGGCGAGCCGATTGGCTTGTGGACCTTGGACTACGACCGCAAACATGCTTATGCCGGTTTTGCGGATGGTTTATCCGGAGCAAAATGATGAAAAAATAATTATTGTATTGGCGGTTGTACCTCAAAGACAGCCGCCATGCATAAAATTCAACCGTTATGAAGAACAAAAAAATTTTATTATTTACGCTGCTGTTACTCAGTTGCAACACTTTGTTTTCACAATCTTCCGGGAAAACATTAAAAGACGCTTTAAAAGGCAAGTTTTATATAGGAACCGCTTTAAATCTTGGACAAATATCGGGCAAGGATGTCGCCGATATAGATGTTATCAAACAGAATTTCAATGCCATCGTTGCGGAAAACTGCATGAAAAGCATGTATCTTCAACCCAAGGAAGGCGAATTTGATTTTGCGGACGCCGACAAATTCGTAACATTCGGCGAACAAAACGGAATGTGGATTACCGGACATTGCTTAATCTGGCACAGTCAGCTGCCCCGGTGGTTTTTTATCGATGAAAATGGAAACAATGTTTCACCGGAAACGCTGAAAGCAAGGATGAAAAGCCATATTTCAACGGTAGTCGGCCAATATAAAGGCCGAATCAGAGGCTGGGATGTTGTGAACGAAGCCATCATGGAAGACGGTTCTTACCGGAAAAGTAAGTTTTATGAAATACTTGGGGAAGAGTTCATTCCTTTGGCTTTTCAATATGCACAGGAAGCCGATCCCAATGTCGAACTGTATTACAACGATTACAACGAATGGTATCCGGGAAAGCGGGCAACCGTTGTCCGGTTGATAAAAACATTGAAAGAAAGAGGAATCCGTATTGATGCCATAGGCATGCAGGGACATGTAGGCATGGACGGTCCGTCGATGGAAGAATACGAACAAACGATATTGGATTATACCCGTGCAGGCGTAAAAGTAATGGTTACGGAATTTGATTTATCCATATTGCCGGCGCCCCGCCAAGGTGTTGGTGCAGATATCTCCACCAATTTTGCCTATCAGAAAGAATTAAATCCTTATACCGAAGGCGTACCTGATTCCGCTTCGACAGCATGGACAAACCGGATGTCGGATTTTTTCAAACTGTTTCTGAAATATCCGGGCAAAGTTTCCCGCGTTACGATGTGGGGCGTAACGGACGGCGGTTCATGGAAAAACGGTTTTCCGGTTCGCGGACGCACCGATTACCCGCTGCTTTTCGACCGCAAATATCAGGCAAAACCGGTTGTAGCCGAGATTATTCGTTTGGCTGAAAAGAAATAATAAATGGTCATATAATTAAATTATGAAATCAGTAAAAGCAATAAACATTTTCATTTTTCTAAGCATTTTCTTGTTTGCTTTGGAATTACAAGCGCAAACAAATACCTATACCGCCGACAATGGCAACGGTACTTATACCAATCCCATCTCATTCGAAGACATTCCCGATCCGGCCATGGTTCGCGCCGGCGATGATTATTATCTGACGAGTTCCACCATGCACATCATGCCCGGATTACCGATATGGCACTCCAAAGACCTGGTGAACTGGAAGTTAATCAACTACGCCTTCGACCGCTTCGACTTGGGGCCGGAGTTTCGTTTTGAACCCGACCCAACGGAAAATAATCGCCGTGACATGTACGGACGCGGCATCTGGGCGCCGGCTTTTGTCTATCACAAAGGCATGTTTTATATCTTCGCCAATGTGAACCGCCATACCGTGCAGATTTTCCAAACCGATAATCCGGCGGGTAAATGGAAGCATCACGTTATGAAACGCGGATTGCACGACCTGGGTGTCTTCTTTGACGATGACGACAAAAAATATGTAGTCTGGGGAGCAGGAACAATTACGCTGGCGGAACTGAACGATGACCTGACCGACATCAAGCCCGAAACGCAAAAAACAATCGCAACGGGAGTAGGCGAAGGCTCGCATGTTTACAAAATCGACGGAAAATATGTTATTATCTGGGCGGTTCCGGGAGCCACAACACCGATGCAATGCGGTATTGCCGATAAAATCGAAGGCCCCTACGAAGTCCGCGTCGTCAGCGAAAAAGACCATCAGGGCTATTTGAAAGGCTTAACCCTGCATCAGGGCGGAATTATCCAAACGCCTTTGGGCGAATGGTGGGGTTATTCCATGCAGGACAGAGATGGTATCGGTCGTATGACCAACCTGGCGCCGGTTACCTGGCAGGAAGGTTTTCCCTATTTCGGATTACCCGGCAACTTAACAAAAACTCCTCGCACTTGGATAAAACCTGATATGGGCAAGCCTGCCGAACCCATTACGCCTGCCATGCCGCGCAGCGACAACTTCGACAATCCCAAACCGGGTATTCAATGGGGCTGGAACCACTTGCCGGACGATTCAAAATGGTCATTGACGGAAAACCCCGGCAAACTGCGCTTACATTCGCTTCCGGCTGAAAGTTTTTGGTATGCCAAAAATACGCTGACGCAAAAAGCCGTCGGTCCGGACAGTTACGCAAGCGTTTCGATTGACGCTTCGGCCTTGAAAGAGGGGGATATCGCCGGTCTGGCTTTGCTGACTTCTCCCTACGCATGGCTGGGTATTGAAAAAACCGGCAAAGACTATCAATTAACAATGTATAAACAAGCCGTACAGTCTCGTCGTCCCGGCACTGCGGAAAAAGCGGAAGACAACAAATATACTGTCAAGTTAAATTCTCCTCATATTCGCTTGAAAGTACATACCGATTTTGTTGCCGATGTAGCCCGTTTTTCGTATAACGCCGGTGATGGAGGCCTATATTACCCAATCGGAGAAACCGTTCCGTTGCATTTTACGATGACAACTTTCCAGGGAATCCGTTACGCTTTGTTTCATTTCAATACACAAGGAATAAACGGCGGTTATGCGGATTTTGACGATTTTACCGTCGAAGAAACCTACCCGCACGGATTTCGTTCGATTCCATACGCTAAGACAGTACTGTTTAAGAATAAAGCGGAAAATGCTTCTTTCCTCACGATACAGGGAATGGATGAATTCTTTGTAGATTATTGCAAACAGGGACGTGTAGCACTGCGAGCCAATGACGGCAGCTTTGTTTCCGTTGATCCCTCAGGAACAGTTTCGCTCAAAAAAGGGAAGCCTGATACACAGGAAACTTTCCAATGGATTGAACTGGATGACGGTTCTGTGGCTCTATTATCCTTGGCTACCAATCGTTATTTAACGGTTGCAAAGGGAAATATCAATGCACTGACCGATATTCCCGCACCGGACAGGAAGGATGGTGTAAGTTTTGACTATGTAGAATATTAAAAGTAATAAATAATGAAAAATTTCAAATCATTTCACAAGCAACAGGTGATACTGATATGCGCCTTTATGCTTTTGTTTGCTTCCGCAGAAGCAAAGAACGATAAAAACATGCCCGTGTTCAATAATTTCGTTTATCAAGGCGAAGACCCGGTTTATAATGAAAATCCGTTGCAGGCGAACGAATTTTACAATCCCATCCTTCAAGGCTGCTACCCCGACCCAAGCATTTGCAGCAAGGGAAACGATTATTATCTGGTAGCTTCTTCTTTTGCCATGACCCCCGGCGTACCCATCTTTCATTCCAATGACTTGGTCAATTGGAAACAAATCGGGCATGTCTTGGACAGACCCACGCAACTGAAAGTAGAAGATACAGGAATAAGCGCCGGAATTTACGCTCCAACCATCCGCTACAATCCGCACAATGACACGTTTTACATGATAACCACGCAATTCGCCGGCGACTTCGGAAACATAATCGTCAAAACCAAAGACCCGATGAAAGGCTGGAGCGATCCCATCAAACTCCGTTTCGACGGAATAGATCCGTCCATTTTCTTTGACGATGACGGGAAAGCCTATATCGTCCACAATGACGCTCCCGATAAAGGAAAAGAACTGTACAACGGCCACAGAATCATTAAGATATGGGAATACGACGTGGCGAATGACCGGGTAATTCCCGGAACCGACAAAATGATTGTCGATGGCGGAGTGGATATTACCCAAAAACCCATCTGGATTGAAGCGCCTCACATTTACAAAAAAAACGGACGCTATTACCTGATGTGCGCCGAAGGCGGCACCGGCGGTTGGCACAGCGAAGTGATTTTTGTCAGCAACAATCCCAAAGGGCCTTACGTTCCTGCTGCCAATAATCCGATTCTTACCCAGCGCTATTTTCCGAACGACCGGAAAAATAAGATCGATTGGGCGGGACATGCCGACCTTGTAGAAACTCCGGACGGAAAATATTACGGCGTATTTTTGGGCATTCGTCCCAATGAAAAGGACAGAGTGAACACAGGCAGGGAAACATTCCTGTTGCCGGTGGACTGGACAGGTGAATTTCCTGTCTTTGAAAACGGGCTGGTTCCGTTATCCGTTAAACTGAAAATGCCGGAAGGCGTAGAAAACAAAACCGGAAAAGCAGGCTTTTTCCCCAACGGAAATTTTACATTTACCGATAACTTTACGAATAAAAACTTGGATTACAGATGGATTGGCGTAAGAGGCTTTCGCGAAGATTTTGCGACGATAACAAAAACAGGCTTGCAAATCAATCCGTATCCGGCGAACATCAAGGAAGTAAAACCGACTTCCACGCTTTTTCACAGGCAACAACACCATTCGTTTACGGCAACCGTAACCATCAATTATAAGCCGCAATCGGAAAAGGATTTAGCAGGAATAGTGTGTTACCAAAGCGAACGGTTCAATTATGTATTCGGTATCACAAAGAAAGAAAAAGATTACTATATTGTTCTTGAAAAGACGGCCGGCAAGGGCAATCCGCGCACTGCTCCTACATCTACCGTCATCGCTTCCGAAAAAATAGATCCGACAAATCCGGTAAGATTGCAGGTCGAAGCGAAAGGAGATGACTATAAATTTAATTATTCGGTAGATAATAATGCGTTTAAAAATCTTGGCGGCACGGTATCCGGCGATATTCTTTCAACCAATGTGGCAGGGGGATTTACCGGCGCTTTGATTGGTTTGTATGCTACTTCGCAATAAGCAAGTTTATTACTTTTTCTCCCTTGCCTATTACTTTTTTTTCATAACTTTGTAACTCGTTTTATAAATAATAAGCAAAACGGGATTAAGCTCTAAACTGTTTTCGAGTCATCCCGATTTGAAAAAACGCATCAAAGCTTTGAAAAAAAACTAATATATAAGAATGAATAAAATCGTTGAGTGCGTTCCCAATTTTAGCGAAGGACGCGATCCGGAAAAAGTAGAACGAATTGTAAATGCTTTCCGTGCAAAGGAAAACGTTAAGTTGTTGGATTACAGCAACGACAAAGACCACAACAGATTGGTTGTTACCGCCATTGGCGAGCCGGATGCAATGAAATCGGCTGTTATTGAAGCGGTTGGAATTGCCGTCAAAGAAATTGATTTGACCGGACACGAAGGCCAACATCCAAGATTAGGTGCGACCGACGTGATTCCGTTTATTCCGATTAAAGGAATGAGCCTCGAAGAAGCGGATGCTTTGGCAAAAGATATAGCGCGGATTCTTGCCGAAAAGTATGCACTTCCGATTTATTTGTACGAAAAATCGGCTTCTGCCGAACATCGTCAAAATCTGGCCGCTATCAGAAAAGGTGAATTTGAAGGATTAGTCGAAAAAATGAAACTTCCCGAATGGAAACCCGATTTCGGACCTGCCGAACGGCATCCTACCGCCGGCGCTTCGGTTGTCGGTGCGCGTATGCCGTTGATTGCCTTTAACGTAAATCTGAATACCGACGAATTGGAAATTGCCGATAAAATTGCGAAGAAAGTACGCTCTATCGGTGGCGGTTTGCGGTTTTGCAAAGCCATGGGCGTTGAACTGAAAGGCCAAAACAGGGTTCAGGTTTCCATGAATCTGACGGATTACACCAAAACGGCCATTTATCAAGCTGTGGAAATGATTCGTTTTGAAGCCCAACGATATGGCGTTACGATTTCCGGTTCCGAACTCATCGGTTTACTACCGTTGCAAGCCGTTGTGGATACGGCTTCTTATTATTTGGGACTTGAAAATTTTTCCATGAAACAAATTTTAGAAACACATTTAATGGAATGAGCAATTATATTATTATCAATATCGGACAATTGGTTACCTGCTCCGGCTTTGCCGCAAAGCACGGAAAAGCCATGTCCGATGTCGGTATTATCAACGATGCAGCAGTCGTTATATTTCCAATCCAGATCGGAACCCTCCAATTTATATTCATATTGGCTTCCTTTTTGTTCATATCGACATAGTTATCAAAACCCGGTTGTTGCGAATCATTTTTAGTATTCAATGATTTTATCAATGATATTCTGACAACCGGTGATTTTGAGAAGCCGGCTTTGAACGTATTCGGGTCGAAAGAAACCAAACCGTTGCTTCCGCCTATGTAGAATAAGCCGTCCGAACCTTTCAGAAAAGCTTTTCTTGAAACTTCTTGCAGCGGAAATCCGGTTTTTCTCGTATAGTTAATGATTTTCCGACTCTGCAGATTGATTTTGGATATGCCGGTCAAGGCTGCCACCCATATATCTCCATTCGCTTCATCTTCCAGAATGCCACAGATCGAATTGTGAACCAAGCCGTTATTTACATCAAAAAGCTCACATTCATTTTTCCTCTATGAGATTACCTACAACGCTCAAAACCGATTTATCGCCCGTTTTCAGTTCGTAATGATTGAAATAATATTGGTTGGGATTATAATATTTCACGCCTTTATTGAACGTGCCTATCCAAAGGGCGCCCAGATTATCTTTGTAGAGGCTCATGTATTCATTGTCAAAATTCATTTCGGGCGGCGTTTTAATTTTAACAGGGATAATTGATTTGTCTTGAGGCTGATAAAGGAATAGATTATTGCCGTTGGACCCCAGCCAAGTACGACCCTTTGTATCCCGAATAATCTTATAAAACATAGGACGCTTTCCTATTTTGCTTTCATTCAAGTATTCCAGCGTAGTATTTAAACAAGAAAGATGCTAATACTTAAAATGTTAGGAACCCTGACCAAAATTCGCCCTAAAAAACGAAATGTTTAATTTTGATTGTTTGTGAAGATACGAAAACAGAACCGTCTTATTTTGAGTCTTTTCA
>BNTV01000170.1 GCA_025996865.1 Bacteroidia bacterium | reverse complement strand
AGCATATCCGGCTACGCCATTCCAGCCGGTGGCTAAACCGTCATTTCCCGTGCGAGCATTAAATGTTCGCAGTTGCGTAATTAAAGCCGTACGACCGCCAACAGTTCCGGTCGCATACAAATATCCGCATGAATTCCGGTCCATTCACGGTTTCTTACAATAATTCGACTGAAGCTATTACGAATAACGGAAGAACTGTACCTGCGAAATCATGGTATTGCAATACTCCCATAGAAGAACGTTGGGGAGATACCATTTATGTTTCTCTACGTTCCGGCGCTATCGCTCTCGGAAATGCAGACGACCAATATCGTACCGCCGACGGCAGTGTTCAAGCAACAGGCACTTTCTACACGCGGCCGACTTCTCCTACCGACCTGGTTACTTATCATGAAATGTGCTTTATCAAAGCAGAAGTGCTTTTCAAAAAAGGCGACAAAGCAGGCGCTTTTGCAGCTTACAAAGAAGGTATTCAGGCCTCTATCGAATTGGTTAATAAAAAGTTGAAAGAATACGGAGAAACGGCTGCATCCAATCCTAACAAAGCGCCGATGGAGCAAGCGGCTATTGACAATTTCTTGGCTAACGGTATCGGTACGGCTGCTGACATCACTAATGGTAAGATCATGACACAAAAATATATAGCGCTTTCTTACAGTACTCACAGCTGGAATGACATGCGTCGCTACGATTATAGCTCAGAGGTTTATATCGGCTGGGCGATTCCTTATGAGTACTTCCAAGATGCTAATTCGCAAAAGAACATCCCGTTGGGAAAATTCTATCGCCGTTGGACACAACCGGCTAACGAAATCAGCTACAACTCAAAGAATATCCAAGCTTCTCATCCACGTGCATTGAAGGACGATATTTATTCGTTCCCCGTATGGTGGGATTATCCGACGGATAATTACAAGGAATAAGATTTGTTTTGTATGATAAAAAAAGAGCTGCCTGAAAATATGCAGGATTTTCGGGCAGTTTTTTGCATATACCCAAAAAATAATTATAACTTTGTAGATCATATTCTTTTCATGCAAAAAAAGAGAAATACGCATGTTATTATGCCGTAACAGGTTTGCTGTTACAAAACAGATTTTCTGCACGCACTCATGGTGGCGTATTGGGATTGTTTGGTATGCACTTTGTAAACAAGGGAATAATCAGTAAAGAACAAAATAAATTTTATCGGGTGTACGACAAATTTCCCAATTAGTGTTTAACGATTATCAGGAGATGTCTCCACTCGCTGCGCTCGGTTGACATGACGATGCACAAAACCATACCGCGCAGAGTATAAACAAAGACTCGTTCAACTCCTTATTTGAGAGTTGGAAAGTCTATGTCAGGGACGCATGTTTCCGAACCAACAAACACAAACCCGCAAAAGTAAAGAAAGCATTCAATATCAACCGTTCGTGGCTGAATTGATAACCGTTGAACCAGACTTGCGAATGGATGTCGAGAATAAAACACAAAACCGGCGAAACGATGGCTACAAGCGGCACCCAACGGTCTTTCACCGCTTTTCTGGTAAACATGCCGAAAATGAACATGCCGAGCAACGGGCCATAAGTGTAACTGGCTACCATATAAACCGTATTAATGACGGAATCGTTATTCAAAAAATTGATAATGAAGATGACCACCGCCATGACTGCCGCCATACCGATGTGCACTTTTTGTCGGATAGTCGCTATCTGATTTTCGGTTTTAGTTTTAGGGCTTTCCAAAATATCCACCGTAAATGAAGTGGTGAGCGCCGTCAGAGCCGAACCCGCGGCGGCATAAGCAGCGGAAATCAATCCGATGATAAACAATACACCTACCACCGGCGAGAATTGCATCGCTAAAAACGGGAACACATCGTCGCCCTTGGCCGGTAAAGCCATTTGCTTGTTAGCGGCATAAACGTAAAGCAACACGCCCAAAGTCAGAAAAAGCAGGTTGATGAAAATTTGCAGAATGCCGCCGGTAATCATATTTTTACGAGCATCGCGGAAGTTTTTGCAACTCAGCGTTTTCTGCATCATATCCTGATCCAGTCCGGTGGTGGCAATCATGGTGAAGACGCCTGCCAGAAATTGTTTCCAGAAATACCGTTTATCGTTTCCGTCATCAAAGAAAAAGATTTTCGACATGTCGGAATCGCCGATGAGCGACCACATACTGCCGGCGTTCAGTCCCAGATTTTTACCGATATAGTAAATGGTTAATCCTACCGACACAATCAAACAGAATGTTTTGAGTGAATCCGTCCAAATCAACGATTTAACTCCACCCCGGAAAGTGTAAAGCCAAACAATGCCAACGGTAAAAACGACATTAAGGAAAAACGGTAAATGCAACGGAGCAAAAACCAACAATTGAAGGACGATACAGACGATAAACAATCGCACCGAAGCTCCCAGCATCTTGGAAATGAAGAAAAACCAAGCGCCTGTTTTGTAAGAAGATATGCCGAACCGATTTTCCAAATATTCGTAAATGGAAACCAGATTCATTTTGTAATACAACGGAATCAGTACAAAAGCAATGATCAACTGTCCGACGGCAAACCCCAATACCATTTGCAAGTAAGAAAAACCGCTTCCCGCCACCATACCCGGAACGGAAACGAAAGTGACGCCCGATATGGCGGCGCCAATGGTGGCGAAAGCCACGACATACCAAGGCGATTTCCGGTTGCCGGAAAAAAAACCGGCATTGTCGGCTTTGCGACCGGTGAGATAGGAGATAAAAAACAAGACAGCGAAATAGGTTGCGATGGTGAGGAGGACTGAGATTGGAGACATTTGAATTGAGAATTGAGAATTGAGAATTATAAATTAAAATAAAGAATTTTTATTGATTTCCTTTCTTTTTCCCATACGCCGGATCAATTTTCAACAGCGATACGGCAATAACGGGAATAATACTGCAAACCATCACCCAGATAAAAAAGTGATTGTATCCCAATTGTTCCTGCAACCAACCGGCGAACATGCCGGGGAGCATCATGCCCAAGGCCATAAATCCCGTACAAATAGCGTAATGTGCGGTTTTGTGGCGGCCTTCAGAAAAGTACATCAGGTACAGCATGTAGGCGGTGAAGCCGAAGCCGTAACCGAATTGTTCGACAAAAACACAGATATTGATTACCAGTAAATTGCCGGTCTGCGAAAAACTCAGGTAAACAAAGGTGACGGCGGTGAGCAACATGCTGAGTGTCATGGGCCACAGCCATTTTTTCAGTCCACCGCGGGAAGCGACGATTCCGCCGATAATTCCGCCCAAGGTCAAACCGATGATTCCTATTGTTCCATAAACAAATCCTACTTTTTCCGTGCTTAATCCCAATCCTCCTATTTCTTTGGGGTCGAGCAGGAAAGGATTAATCAGTTTGAGTAACTGCGCTTCGGCGAAGCGGAAAGTCAACATAAAAAACAAGGCCGTCCAAATATGAGACTTTTTGAAGAAAGAAACGAATGTTTCGTAAAATTCGCGTACAATGTCGGCTGCTTTGGGAGTTTCCTCCGAAACGTTATCTTCCGGTTTAGGCAGTGCAAAACGGTGATAAAAGCTAAATAAAATAAACATACCGGCCAATACGAAAAAGGTTATCGACCAGGCAAAAGGAATATTTCCCGTTACCCGCTCAAGGTATCCTGCCAGAATAATCAGTACGCCTTGCCCCATAATGGTTGCCACCCGGTAAAATGTGCTTCTGATTCCAACATACAAAGCTTGTTGATTGGTATCCAAACCCAACATATAGAAACCGTCGGCAGCAATATCGTGCGTAGCCGAACTGAAAGCAAGCAAGTAGAAAAAAGCCAGGGTGGACTGAAAAAAGACCGGCAGCGGAGCGGTAAAGGCGATACCGGCAAATCCGGCGCCAATTAACAATTGGGTGATAATAATCCACCAGCGTTTGGTTTTCAGAATATCCACAAAGGGACTCCAAAAGGGCTTGATTATCCAAGGCAGATACAACAAACCGGTGTAAAATGCAATATCGGTATTGGAAATGCCCATGCGTTTATACATGATGACGGAAATGGTCATGACTGCCACGTAAGGCAATCCTTCTGCCAGATAGAGCGAAGGAATCCATGCCCAAGGTGATATTTTTTTATTTTCTTTTTTTTCTTTCATTTGATTATGAATTTTATCCCTAAATTACCCCTAAATCCCCTAAAGGGGACTTTGCCGCAGCAACTTATCAAATTTTTCCGCCCTACTCCCCCTTCAGGGGGCCGGGGGGTTATTAACTGTTTTCCGCGCCAATAATTCAATCGTCCGGATCCGGTCTTTATAAAAATTATGGGCGTTTTGTTTGTTGATATCCAAGGAAGCGTCGGAATTATCGTCCCAACGGCGGCACTGATACAAAGGCGTGTAAATGCGTCCGATGCGGTAATTGCGCGAAATGGACAGTCCTACGGCATAATCTTCGCCGTAACTGGTATTGGGCAATTTGATTTTCCGCAATACCGGCGTGTAGAAAGCGCGTGGAGCGCCCAGACCGTTGATGCGCAGCGCATTGTTTCGCCCGTTGTCCGGCGTCCATTCGCGATGGTCGATAATGCCGGGGGGGATTTCTTCCAATTTGAAATTCACCATTTGATACGTTCCGACAATCATGGCGCAATTTTGTTCATAAAAAGCATCGACAACGGTCTGAATAACCCGGTTGTCGATGTACAAATCGTCACTGTCCAATTGAACGGCGAATTTACCGCATTGCAGGTGCATAATCGCTGTGTTCCAACAACCGCCGATTCCCAAATCGTTCCGGTCGGGAATGACATGAATCAAACGGGAATCGGTAGCGGCGATTTTCTGCAATATCTCTGTGGTCCGATCGGTCGAATGATTATCGACGACAATCAGATTGAATGGGAATTTTGTTTCCTGTTTCAATACCGAGCGAATGGCGTCTTCAATGGTTTTTTCGCGGTTGCGCACCGGTATAATGACGGACGCTTCCACCGGAAAAGGTTCTTCGGAAAAGACGACGGGTGTAAATTCGGGTTTCAGCCAAGCGCCGATGGTTTTCAGGTGGCGTGTACAAGCCGCTTCCATTTCGATTTGCGCTTGCCGGTTTTTCGGATTGACATAATCGAAGATTTTTTCGCCCGATTTCCGGTTGTCGGTTTCCAATTCCGTATAGAGCGGCTCCTGTAAATGAAACAAACGGTATTTTCGGGAAACTTTCAAGCGTAAATCATACAAGGCGGCCGATTGGTAATCGACATCCATGGCGTTGACGGCTTCCGTAAAAGCGTCGGAACGATATAATAACAAGGAACCGAAATCGAAATCATCACGCAAACTGCCTTCCTGATAATCAATCACCGGATGCGCCTGTTGTATGCCTTCCTTGATTTTGTAACAATCGGTATATAACAATCCGGCTTTCGTATCGCCGGCTACCTGCAACATTCGTTCGATGGCGTAAGCGCCCAATTGCAACGGCAAAGACTGTATATACAATAAAGTATAAGTGGTACGGATTTCACTTGCCAAGGTTTTTAAGGTGGCCGTTTGTTGCAAATCTCCGGCAATCAAACTTTTACAATCTTCCGACAAAACTACACCGGGCGTATTTTTATGAATCACAAAAATATCATCCACTTCGCTGCACAAGCGCAATCCCTTTACCGTACTTCTCGTGTTTTCCTCTGTACTGTAAGGTATAAAGCAAGTAATTTTTTTTTCGTTATTTTTTTTCATGTATGGGAATTTACATAAAAGAATAATGCTCCAAAGATAAATATTATTTTTTAGAAAAACAAAGAATTTGTCATACATATTATATAAATACACCTTTTTTATTTTTCAGATATTAACACGTTAAATTTTCCGGTTTTTTGTTGTATAATTCATTAATATATAGTAATTTTGAATCCAAATAGGGTTTTATTTTCACGTTAATTGCTTGAAAAATAAACTTGTAATACAAATTATTATAACTAAGTGGATTTTTAAAAAGATAAAATCAAGATGGTAAGTATCACAGAATCTCCTTCGGTATTTCAACATTTAGACCGGATGTCGGTAAACGAATTGTTAACCGGAATGAATCAGGAAGACGCCAAAGTGCCTTTGATGATCAAAGAGATAATTCCTCAGATAGAAAAATTTATTGACCGGATATTGGAACGAATGCCTTCGGGCGGGCGTGTTTTTTATTTGGGCGCAGGTACCAGTGGGCGCTTGGGTGTGTTGGATGCTTCGGAAATTCCGCCTACTTTCGGCGTATCGCCGGGAATTATTATCGGATTGATTGCCGGCGGCGACGTGGCTTTGCGAAGTGCGGTCGAAGCGGCGGAAGATAATCCCGAACGCGCTTGGGAAGAATTGCAGGCGCTCAACATTAATGACTTGGATACCGTGATTGGTATTGCTGCTTCGGGAACAACGCCTTACGTCATCGGCGGTGTGCAAAAAGCCCGTGAAAACGGCTTATTGACCGGATGTATTACCTGTAATCCGGGTTCTCCTTTGGCGCAAGTAGCTGAATATCCCATCGAAGCGGTAGGGGGACCGGAATTTGTGACCGGCAGCACACGCATGAAAGCCGGTACCGCCCAAAAATTGATTTTAAATATGATTTCCACCACCTTAATGATTAAGATGGGACGGGTGAAAGGCAACAAGATGGTAAATATGCAATTGACCAACAAAAAACTGGTCGAACGCGGCACCCGGATGATTGTCGATGAGTTGCATATTCCCAAGGAAGAAGCCAAAAGTTTGCTTTTGAAACACGGATCGGTGAAAAAAGCGTTGGATGCTGTTTTACAATAATTTTCCTAAAAAACTTTAGCGGATTATAATTAATAATAACTAACTCTGACTTTATTCGATAATATTATTATGCCTTACTCGTTAATTTTAACTATAATTTGCCTTATCTCCTCTATCAACTCCCCAAACGAAACGCTCTTTCCCACAATCATCTGCTCTTGTATTTCCGCATAATCCCGTTCCCATTCGGACATCAACGTTTCAGGTGGTATCGGATTCAGATTGGGTGGAAAATGCGAATTGTAATCCACTCCGCCTATTTTTGTAAAGCGTTCTCTGTGAGTAACAATAGATTTATACAATTCTTTATCTGTTATCGCTTTGTCTGCAAAATCTGTTTGGGCAATCCGGTAAATATCGTAAAAATGCCGACTCTTACCTTTAATTTTCATCTTTTCCGGTGGACGTTGATGTTCCTCATGAAGCAGGAATAGCTTTTCCAGAAAAGTTCTTTCGGGATTGACACAGCGAATATGAATGTCTTCATCAGCAAACGGCTGATTAGAAAACTCGGTTCCAATCATTGAACGGAACGAGCAGACAGTTGATGGCTCCATCAACGAACGACTGCCGATTTCTAATAGCACACGAGGCTGCACATAATCAGAGTATTGAGCTACCGTTGGATAACGCACTTCTATTTTCACAGGGTCATCATCCGAGTCTTTCCTATCCACAACTGAAAGTCCAACATCCGTGATTCCGGCATTTTCAAAGGTAGTTTTCAATGAAAGAAGAAAATCGTTAGAGATGTATTGGCTTGATTTGTCTTTCAATTTACCTACTTGCGTTCGGCTAATATCCCCTGAGAATCCGAAAAACTCTCTGTTTATTGCCAAGTCGATATCCTCACTAAATCGGTCGATTAGCCCCCAAGCCTTGCTCAACGATGTTCCGCCCTTTTATGTATAGTAAATGCTTATGTAAAGTAATCAGAGTTACTAAGATAATATTCAGTAGATTAACATTATTCTTTCACTCGATTGCTACACATAATATTTAAAAAGATTTCAACCAATCCAATAGA
>BNTV01000169.1 GCA_025996865.1 Bacteroidia bacterium | reverse complement strand
TTTGTCAAAATCGCTGCAAATGTAAGTATTATTTTTAAATAAAAATGCGAAATAGATAATTATTTAAACAAAAAATGAGTATTTTATTAAATTTATCAAATTTATAAGGTTTTCACGCCTGATTATATGTGAAAATACACAATTGTTAGATTCTTTCTGGGTAAATATTTTGTAGAATGGACGTAAAAACGGTTTTGGCTGGTTTTTATTCATGTTTGACAATAAAATCGGGGTGTTTGCGGCAGCTATTGCATGGATTCCGGGAAATGTGAACGTAAATGAGGTGTTCAAATGGCTAAATATTAAATTGAGGTGCTGAACCCGGAAGACCGTAAGGTCTTCTATTTGGGTAACCCCGCGGCAAGCGAAGCGCAGCCCGGGGTAGAGCGACCCCTCATCATCCCCTCAACTCCGATAGGAGTTGAACTTATTTACTTCAAAAGCATTGCTATTTTATAAAAAATAACTACATTTGCAAACAGAAAAATACAACCAATAACTTATTAAAATCAAAACAGTTATGTCCGCTTATAATCAAATTCTTTATCACATTGTTTTTAGAACAAAAAACAGCAAAAAAACAATTCCGCTTGAAAATTCTTCACTTTTGTACGCCTATATTTGGGGAATTATCAAAAATAGAAAAGGGACTCTATTCCGAATCAATGGGATGCAAGACCATATTCACCTGTTATCCGATTTACATCCTTCAGTTGCTTTAGCCGATTATATAAAGGATATAAAAGTGTCAAGTTCAAAAAAAATCAGCAAGAACACCATAAAAAGGAAAGTTTTGTTGAGGAGATAAGGCGTCTTTTCAAAGAGAATAGAATTGATTTGGATGAAAAATGGTTTTGGCAGGACGAATAAATTCAACTCCTGTCGGAGTTGAGGGGATGATGAGGGGTTGCTCTACCCCGGGCTGCGCTTCGCTTGCACCGGGGTTACCCAAGTAGAAGACCTTACGGTCTTCCGGGTTCAGCACCGCTACGCGGCGCCCGATTGGAGAACATTCACCTTATTCCGGGCGCTGCCGCACCCGGCTATAAACGCATAAGCGCTACGCGCTTTTTTAATCCCTCAAATTTTTACGTTGATCCCGGATTGCTTCAGGCTTACGCCCTTGCAATGACGGATGCAACAATTTGAAACAACGTTTGACGTAGTCAAATGCACCCTGAATATTTGAATAAATTAATGAATAAAATAAAAAACCAATAATTTTTTTTGTTATTCCAATCAAATTTTGTACTTTTGCAACCCGAATTGTTTGGTATATAAATCTTAAAACATAAATAACAGAATGAAACAAGGACTTCACCCGGATAATTATCGTCCGGTCGTATTCAAAGACATGTCTAACGATGATACATTTATCACTCGTTCAACGATTAACGCGAAAGAAACTATTGACATCGACGGGGTATCTTATCCTTTGATTAAGATAGAAATTTCCAATACTTCGCACCCGTTTTACACCGGTAAACAAAAATTGGTGGATACCGCAGGGCGTGTGGATAAATTCATGAGCCGTTACGGAAATCGGAAGAAAATTTAAATAAGATACGGTTATAGTTAATTTGTAGCCGTCATTGCGAATCGCGTAAGCGATTCGCAATGACGGCTGCTGTTTTATTACACATTAACAGAAGAACAAGATAAGCAACTGTGCGCAAAGGACGCGCAAAAACATCGTCAAAGGATACACCGTCGCATAAGCAACCGCCGGAGCGTCATTTTCCGCACTGGCGTTGGAATAAGCCAAAGCCGGAGGATCGGTAGTACTGCCTGCCAGCAATCCCATCAACGTAAAGTAATTTAGTTTGAAAATTAATCGCCCGACAATTCCCACAATTAACAACGGAATGACCGTAATCATAAATCCAAGGCCAACCCAAGCATAACCGCCATTAACGATTGTCGAAACAAAATTCTCGCCGGCTTCTATGCCGACACAGGCTAAAAAGAGACAGATTCCTAATTCCCGTAACATCAGATTGGCGCTCATCGTTGTGTAAGTTACCAAATGATATTTCGGACCGAAAATACTGATTAAAATCGCAACAATCAGAGGGCCGCCCGCCAAACCTAATTTCACCGGTTGAGGAATCCCCGGAAAAGCAAACGGAATGCTTCCTAACAAAACGCCAAGAAATATCCCGATGAAAATCGGTACTAAGTTCGGTTCATTCAAGCGTTTCATCTGATTACCAAGTATTCTTTCCACGCTTTGAATAGAATTTGCATCACCGACAACCGTCACCCGGTCACCCACTTGCAACGGCAGTCCGGGGTCAGCAATCAAATCGACTCCCGAACGATTGACGCGCGTAATGTTTACGCCGAAACTGCTCCGAAGTTTTAATTCTTTGATATACTTTCCGTTAATTCCGGATTTCGTGATCAGGATTCTTCGCGATACCAATTGCGAATCCAACAGTTCCCATTCCTTTTGCTCCATAGAAACCGGTATTCCCAAAAAGGCCTGTATGGCTTCCTTATGGATGGCTGTGGTGGCTACATACACTCTGTCGCCTTCGTTCAGAACCGTCTTGGAAGAAGCAATTTCCACATCTTTGTTATTGATATGCAGAACCCTGGAAATTACAAATTTACGATTTATCAAATGGTGAATATTCCCGATATTTTTTCCGTAAACAGACGGATTTTTCACTTCGACGGAAATCAATTCAACCATTTCTTTATTTTGGTCGGATTGTTGAGTCAGATTTTCCAATTCTTTGTCTTGTTTGATTTTAAAAATAACCCGCATCAAAACAATGGAGCCGATAATTCCGACTACCGCCAAAGGATAAGCGACTGCGTAACCCAAAGCGATACTCGAATCGTTTACCCCGTTATGCGCATCAAAAAAAGCCTGTTGGGCAGCTCCCAAACCGGGCGTATTCGTGACGGCGCCGGACATGATGCCGACCATAGTCTGCATGGGAATACCTTGAACGTAATGAATAATGATCGTTGTTATAACACCCAGTAAAACAATGGATACGGCCAGCATATTGAGCGTAATTCCTCCTTTCTTGAAAGAAGAAAAGAAACCCGGTCCAACCTGTAATCCAATGGAATATACAAAAAGGATTAAGCCGAATTCTTTCATAAAATGTAAAATTTCATGATTGACTTTAAGTCCGAGATGTCCAACCAGAATCCCTGCAAAAAGGACGAAAGTAATTCCCAAAGAAATCCCGAATATCTTGATTTTACCGAAGCTGATTCCTAAGGCTATGACTAACGCAAATAGTAAAACGGTATGAGCAACTCCCTCACCTGTAAATAAGTCTGTTATCCAGTTCATGTTTGATTTTTGAAATTTGCTGTAAAAGTAAAAAAAGAATTTTTATTTCCCTAATAAAAAGGTGATATTTCCTATAAAGAGTTTGACGGATATAGCCAACAAGATAATTCCGAAAAATTTACGCAACACGTAAATACCTCCGAGTCCGATTAGTTTTTCAACGACTTTCACGTTTCGAAGTACAAAGAAAACAATAACCATATTCAGAAACAAGGCGATAATAATGTTTGGAGAAGTAAATTCCGCCTTCAACGCAAGCAAAGCCGTAAACGCACCCGGTCCTGCAAGAAGCGGAAAAATAATCGGAATAATGGTTGCCGAACCGCCCGGACTATCCATTTTGAAAAGTTCCCAACCGAAAGTCATTTCGCAAGCGATTACGAAGATAACGAGCGAACCGGCTACCGCAAAAGAAGATACATCGACATTGAACAGGCGTAAAATTCCTTCACCGACAAAGAAGAAAGCCAAAAGTATAAGAAAAGAAAAAAACGAGGCTCTGATCGGACTGAATGTCTTGTGTTTACTTTGTAAGTCAACAAAAATAGGCAGACTACCCGTTACGTCAATAATGGCAAAAAGCACAATAAATGCGCTTACGATTTCTTGTATATTTAGTGTGAACATAATTTTTATTTTTCGTGACCGTTGATGCACAATGCGTTGTTTAATGCAATGACCGCATCGGCATATCTTTCTCTGGCAATAACAAACTGCATATTAACCTGTTTCAGAGATTGTCCGAAACATTCAATATTGATATCTTTTTCGTACAAAGCTCTCGCTCCCTGGTATAAAAATCCGGGGCGAGCAATGTTTGTTCCCATAGCGCAGACAATAGCCACCGGTTTTTCGGTCAGTTGATAGACCTTTTTCCGCAGTTCATCCAGCATTTTGTGTACATAAGGTTTATCGTTTACAACCATTGTAATACTGTTTGCATTCGTTGATTTCAGGATGTAACTTACGTTGTGGCTTTTCATTATCTCCATGATTTTCAAGTCATAGCCGACTTCGCCGACCATCAAAGGATCGTGGACTTCAAAGGCAATGACCCGGTCGGTTCCGGAAACAATTTCGATTTTCGGGACGGGAGAAATATAATCCCTGGAAATCACCGTTCCCGGATGTTCCGGTTCAAAAGTGTTTTTGATACGGATTTTTACACCGGCCAATTCCAATGGTTTAGCCGCTTTGGGATGAATGGCTTCCATGCCTACATCGGCCAATTGGTCGGCAATGACGTAACTCGTTTTCCCTACCGGAATGGATTTTTCGACGCCAACAATTTTCGGGTCGGCGCTCGACAAATGATATTCTTTGTGAATAATTGCTTCATCGGCTTTGACATCCACCGCTATTTTGCTGAAAGTTACTTCCGAATATCCCCGGTCGAAAGCGCGCATAATTCCTTCCGTACCTTTGGTATAGCCGGTTGCCACGCACAATGTTTTTGAGAAGTCAATGTCGCGGAAAGCTTTGTGAATGCGTTCGTCGATCGTCAGGGCTTCGTTATCGTTGAATCCGCATAGATCAATGAAAGTAGAATTTATTTCATTGTTATTCAGTATATTGACAGTATTCCAAGCAGCGTGAGCTTCCCCTAAGGAGGCCAGAATTTCGCGGGCGGCTAAGTAAAGATTCGTCTTTTCCACATAACCCGACGTCAAAACTTTGTTCATGGATGAGAGATAGGTCTTTGCCTGTTCAATCCGGTAGCGGATAAAACGGTCGGCTTCCGGGACATTCAAACCGATGAATTCAAATCCGTTGTTGATATGCGTTAATTTATCGCATAAATCGTCCAAGGCAAATTCATAATTTTCGTTGTTAAGAAATTTCGAGTAAACGCCCGGTTCACCGGTTTTTTTGTGTTCCAAAAGCCAGTTCGTCACATTGTTGTAGGCCGATACAACAAAAATCCGGTCATACAACTCATTTCCTTTCCGGTTACCGATAATAATATTGTTCAGGCAATCGCCGAATTGAGACATTGAAGTCCCTCCGATTTTTTCTACTGTCAGCATTAATTTATTTTGTCATTGTGAAATCGGGTGCAAAGGTAGGGAAATTTTGGGGATTTTCATAATTGCGTTGGCTTTTTGCAGGGCATTTCTATTTCTCCGCCTGCATCCGCGAAATCGTTCCCAAATAACCTCCATGATGCCTTTTAGCATAATCGGCAGCCGTAAAATCAATCTGCTTCATGGTTTCGGCGACCAGCAAATCCCCTATTACGGTCATGACGGTGGTGGAAGTCGTCGGCGTCAATCCAAGCGGACAAACTTCCGGAGGATTTCCGGTTAACAGGCAAACGTCGGCGCTTTTGGCCAAGCTGCTTTCGCCATTACCTGTAATCACAATGAATTGAATACCGGGAATCAGATTGCGCGCCAAAGCGACTAACTCGATAATTTCACGTGTTTTCCCCGAATTGGAAATCAATAACATCAAATCATTTTCACGCAAAATTCCCAAATCGCCGTGTTGCGCTTCACTCGGATGCAAAAAACAGGCCGGCGTCCCGCTCGAACTGAAAGTCGTGGCCATATTGGATGCCACCTGACCGGCTTTCCCCATACCGCTGCACACCAATGTGCCTCGCTTGGAATGAACTTGTTCAATAATTAACTCAACGGCTTTATCATAAGCATCCGTTAACGGAATATTTTGAATGGCTTTTACTTCTTTTTCTATGATTTCTGTTAAATTCGTGATCATTATTCGGATTTATTAATTGTGCAAAGGTATTTATTTATATTTTTGTACGCAAAAATTCAACGAAAATATGCAATATTGTTCATCTATTCTGCCAAACGGACTGCGAATCGTCTATTTACCTTCCAATTCAAGTGTTTCCTATTGTGGTTTCGCCATCAATGCCGGAACAAGGGACGAAACTCCCAATCAACATGGCCTCGCTCATTTTGTCGAACATACGCTTTTCAAAGGGACGAAGAAACGAAAAGCCTGGCATATTCTGAATCGCATGGAAAATGTGGGTGGTGAATTAGATGCCTATACTTCAAAGGAAGAAACCTTATTATATACCGTTTGCCTTTCGGAAGATGTGGAAAGAGCCGTTGATTTGCTTGCCGACCTGGTTTTCAATTCACAATTCTTCGAACCGGAACTCGAAAAAGAAAAAGAAGTTATTCTCGATGAAATCAATTCGTACCTGGATACCCCTTCGGAATTGATTTTCGATGAATTCGAAAATCTGTTTTTTGATGGAAATGAATTGGGACACAATATTTTGGGCGATGCAAAAAGCCTTGAAACTTTCACACAAAATACTTGCCGGCTGTTTACGCAACAATTTTACAGTCCGGATAATATGGTTTTCTTTTTTTACGGAAATACGCCTTTCAAAAAAATTCTCCGTTTGGCAAACAAATACATACTGACTGAAAAACAGTCCATTACCAACATATACCGAAAACCCCCGTTATTTAATCCGGCCGGGCAGGTCAAAATCGACAAAGATTTACATCAAACCCATGTCGTTATCGGAGGGAAAACCTATCCGGTTTTTGACGAAAGACGAATAGGTTTGTGTCTGTTAAACAACATTTTAGGAGGTCCAGGCATGAATAGCCGTTTGAATGTAAGCCTTCGCGAAAAGCAGGGTTTGGTCTATTCGGTAGAATCGGGATTGACCGGTTATACCGACACCGGACTTTTTACGATTTATTTCGGTTGTGACCGGGAATCGGAAAATAAATGCTTGAGTTTGGTTCGAAAAGAACTGAAACGATTGAGAGACCATAAATTGTCCGACTCGCAATTTACCGCCGCAGTTAAACAATGGAAAGGACAATTGGGAATCATGAGCGAACAACGTGAAAACCTGGCGCTCGGATTGGGAAAAAGTTTCTTGCGATTCAATAAATATGACGACTTACCGGAAGTTTACCGGAAAATTGATGCGCTGACACCCAATCAGTTATTGGAAATCGCCAATGAAATTTACGATGAAAATCAGCTTTTCACGCTGATTTATCAATAGAAAACTATTTTTTTTCTTCAATATAAAAAACCGAACAACCATAATGGAATTTTATTTTGAAAACCGGACTCCATATCATCGGCAACAACAAAGGCATTGCTCGTATTTTTGATTTGTTCGCCCGTTTTGTTTTTCCCTCCGATTTCAAAAGTATATTTCCCGTCAATTACAAAATCGCCGCTTTTGGCGACTTTTATGCTGTGTAACCCCTTTATCTGGTTGGCAAAAAACGTTTCGCGTAAATTTCCTTGATTGGCATTGTTTTTGGCAAGCGAATAGATAATATTTGTATTTTCCAAATAAACTTTTTCGGGTTTCGACAGTGCATTTAATTTCTCTTTCGTGTCGGAAATAGACATCAAAATGCCCGCTCTATCAAGCAGATACAGGTATTTTACAACGAGCTGGCGGGCTGTTTCCATACTTGCGCCAAGTTCTACCGTATTGGGCTGATACGGAACCATTTCGGCAATAATTGCCAGCATCTTTTTGAATTTCAAAATCGTAGCGTATTCTATCGGTTCCACAGCAGGCAAATCTTCTTCCAATGTTTTGTTAATTGACTGTTGTATAGCATAATAATAATTAATTTTACTCTTTTTGTAAAACGGATAATAT
>BNTV01000168.1 GCA_025996865.1 Bacteroidia bacterium | reverse complement strand
GGAACAAACATTGCCAGAATACTGACCACCACGAGAAAAAGCAAATTGGATTTATAAGGAGTACGGAATTTTTTATGAACCTGCGAAAAGGTTTTGGGAAGCAAACCATCGCGACTCATGGTATAAAAAATGCGGCTTTGTCCCAAAAGCAGCACCAAAACCACGGAAGAATAACCGGCAAGAATAGCCAAAATAATCGCTTTATTCAACCAGGGATAAGCCGGTTGTATCGTTCCGTCGGGTAAAGCGGTTCCCATATTATCAATCGCTATGGCCAACGGAGCAATACCTGTACTTCCTTGAAACTGTGTGTAATTGGCAACGCCGGTTAAAACATGAGAGAAAAGCACATACAAAATTGTACAAATAATCAGTGCTCCCAAAATACCGATAGGCATATCTCGCTTCGGATTCTTGGTTTCCTGCGCAGCCGTACTGACGGCATCAAAACCGATAAAAGCGAAAAAAACAATTGCTGCTCCACGAATTACTCCGCTAAAACCAAATGAACCCCACGTTCCGGTATTTTCCGGAATATAAGGAACATAATTGTCCGAGTTAATAAAATGCCAACCAATCCCGATAAATATCAATACCACAGCAACCTTCAATGCTACTATGACCGAATTAACTTTCGAACTCCCTTCGGTTCCACTTATCAATAAAAGACTTAGCAGAATAACAACCAAAGCCGACGGTATATTCACAATCCCGCCATCCATCGGACAAGCGGTCAGTGCATGGGGCAAATGAATCCCGAATCCTTCCAGAAATTTAGTGAAATAAACGCTGAAACTAATACTGACGGTGAGTGCACCTACGGCATATTCCAATACCAAATCCCAACCGATCACCCAGGCGATAAATTCGCCTAAAGTCGCGTAAGAATAGGTATATGCGCTTCCCGCAATCGGTAACATGGAAGCAAATTCGGCGTAGCACAAACCCGCAAAACAGCATCCCGCCGCCGCAATAATGAACGAGATTGTTATCGCCGGACCGGCATACAAACCGGCGGCTATACCGGTTATCGAAAATATACCCGCACCGATAATAGCGCCTAATCCTAAGGCTATCAGTTTATAAGGGCCTAAAGTCTTCTTTAGGGTATGTGCGCCGCTTTCTTTGGATTCACTCAGGAGCGCTTGCAATGGTTTTTTTTGAAAAATACTCATTTTGCCGACAATTTATTGTTATATTGTCGGCAAAGTTAGCAAATGTTTAGAAAAAAACAAGGAATCAATTAAAGAGTTTTCAACGCTTCGATCAATTTTTTCAATGTAAAAGCATCCGATTCTTCCTCTTTTTGTTTTTGCTGATAGTAATTTTGCATAAAAGCCTTATTGCCAGACCAAACGGTAGCGATAATTCCCTGAAAATGCTGCGCTGTTCCCGGCGATGCGTTTTTACGGAAACGAACCATATCGTCCAATTCTTTCAAAGCAACATCGGGCTTTTTCCACGGACAAACGGCCACATCAAAACCTTTCATCGCAAAATAGACAGGCGTCGGCTCCGGACGGTCATAATGCCAGTCGCAAATAAATACATCTTTGGGAATCAGGTCGATAGCTCTGTGCGTATTATTCATGCTGGCCTCCCATTCACCGAGTCCGGTCGTTTTGCCGTCAAGCAGGCGGTCACCCCAAATCATTAGTTTTTTTCCTTTTTCGGCCAAATGATTTCGTATGACTGTTACCTCGCCGGCAAACAGTTCGGCCTTGTCGCGTCCGCTACAGCGGGGACAATGGGCATCGCCAATATAAAACACTTCGTCCATTCCCGCGTGGAAAAGATCGGTTTCAAACGCTTCCGTCAGTTCGTCAACAAGCGGGAAAACCACTTTATGAACGTCGGGATGCAGCGGACAATAACTCTTGCAATACAGTCCGTCGGGATTAGGCCAGCCCGGATAGTTTTCCGTTTTGACGTGGGGCGTTTCATCAAATTCGGGATAAACGGTCAACAGGCTGCCCGTATGTTTAGCCCATGATTGATGACCTAATAAATTGACTTGAGGTGCAATACGGATTCCAGCCTTCTTACAGGCGGCTGTAATTTTCTTTACGTCTTGTTTCGTCAATGGATTGCCGGCACGGAGTTCGGGATGAGATTCATATTTGAAATTCCAATCCACCCGAAGAATTAACAAATTGAAATGCGCCGGCACTAACTCTTTTTGAATAAAGTCAATAAATCCATCGACATCTTCCGGAGCGGGTGCGCTGATTGACAAACCTCGAACAGGCAGGATTGAATCGAGTTTGTTTGTAGCTGTTTGTGCCGTGATTCCTGCGTAAAAGCAAAAAGTCAAGACTGCAATTAAAAATGATTTGTTCATAATGCTATAATCTTCTAATTATCCGCAAAATCACCCCTAAATCCCCTAAAGGGGACTTTACCGTAGCACAATGTGCATCATCGCAGACACTAAAGCCCCCTTTAGGGGGTTGGGGGTAAAATAGCGGATAATCATTTAATTTTTTACTCCGGCTTCCCAATTTTCCCCATAAACAATATCACACCGCTCGAACTTTCCTGAATCAAGAACAAAAACGGACGGTTGGCAAGGAAAGTGACAGGTTGATGAGGACCGACACTTGTAACGTCCACACCGATACTTGTTACCGCAGCCGCTTCGGTACCTTCTTCATTGACTTCGATATACGTTTTTTGCTTGACTTCCGAAATAAGCAAAGAAACATCGGATATGCCCGAAAAATCGGCAAAATCGGTGAACGCAATCCCCATTCCCATCCGGGTCAAAGGCTCGTTCAATTTGCCTTCATATTCAATTTTGAATTTCGGAACAAATAAATTAACTTCTTGCTTAGAGCCGCCTCGCAAACAATTTGACAAATATTCGGGTTGTTTCAGCCGCTTAATCATATTGTCGAAAGAGCCGTTCGGGAGAATAAACACCATTTTGTACGCGCCGTTCCCATAAGGCAAAGAGGTCAAAGCCAAATATTCGTCGGAATAATACGGATGTTCGCTTTTTTGACTCATCATCTTCACTTTAACCGTTTCTCCATTTTCTTGCAGGAAACCGGCTTCGTGCGTGTCGGATTTCGGAAATCCGTAATTTTTCGACCATTCGCCTTTGAAATAAAGGGCGTTCATCAAATACATGACAACATCACGAGGAATCATTGTTATCATTTCCTTGATTAAACCGTTGGTATTGTCGGAACACCACTGATTGATAACGTCTTTTGCCGTCGAGGAATTAAAATCCAATTCGCTGACTTTGGCGTCATACCACTTCCGGTTGATGTCGTAAAAACTTTCTTTCACCGAAAAACCTTGCCTTGTCCAAACCGAATTAGCCAAGGATAATTTAGTCGTCGGATCGGTTTTAGGCAAAATGTCTTTCAATTTTTTGAAATAGGCGTTTACTTCTTCTTGCGAATAAGCGCTCATTCCCATCGCTTTTTGGATGGCTTGTTTGGTTTCGCCGTTCGCACCGTTCCAAACCATAGCCAACGCCATGTTGAGACTCAGCGGGGAAACGACAATATTTTCCTTGTCCCTTTCTTCCGCAGTGACGGCAGAAAAAAACTCCATCCCAAAAATCTGACCTTCACCGGTCAATTTCATTTCCGTAGTGGACAATTTCAATTCTATTGGAGTGTCAAATACGGGATTATCATCGTTTGCGTCATCGTTACAGGCAAAAATTGCAATGATTGCAAACGGAATCAAAAAAAATCGCTTTACATTCATAATCAAATTATTATTAATTTGTAGTTTTTCGAATCTGTATCACACTCAACTCCCTGATATTATTCAAATTGGAATAATCATACTGATACAAGCCATCATCGGCAATCATCATCAACACATTTTCATAGGGAATCAAGTCGAAGCCATCCATCCCTTTTTTATGCAGAATCTGATTGGCTATAAGCGTTTGCGGTTCTCCGATTCTGAAAACTTTCAAGCCGTCGTCGCACAAGAACAAAAGACCGTTGTCGATACCCAAGCCTTTGGGATTGGTCATTTTGTAAGAAACCAACTGGCTCGGATGATACACATCCCGGACGTCCACGATGAACAATTCGTCGTTGTTCTGTCCGCAGAAATTACCCGAATGAACGGTAACATAAGCCAAGTCATTATCGACCACTACCGGATCGCAACCAAGCACGTGCCATATCGTGGAACACCGTTCGGGATTCAACGGATCTTTCACCGAATAGATAGACATTCCGGTAGGCATTCCCAAAAACAGGTTGTCTTTGTAACTGAAAATGGTTTCTACATTGCCGACGACAAGACTTCCCTTATTAACCGGTCTGGATTCCGATAAATCAAAAATACACATTTGGTAATTGATTACGGCATAGAGGTATTTGTCGTACAGTGTGAATCTCGACATAGACCCATTCACTCCGGAAGACATAGACCCGCCACTTGGACTATTAACCGCATAGCCTTCCTTTTCTGATCCCCACCAACCGCCGGACCGTTTCTCGATGTCTTCAACCCGATGCTTCAAAGCCCAACCAACGACAATTCCGCTTTTCTTTTTCCCGTCTTCGTTGTAAATCATGCTGTAATCGCAACCGTAGCCGTTTTCAACGACCGGAAACGCTTCCGGAAATGCATTTTCCAAACGGCCTTCTAATTTAGGATTCGCCGGATCGGAAATGTTAAACCACACCAAATCAATATAGGAATCGGCATATAACTTGTTGTCCTTGACCGCAATATCGGCATTGCCTAATAGTTCGATAAATCCGACGTTATGCGGCTGTGACGGATTTCGGTTGTCCAAAATGTGAATTCCCACTTCCGATTCCGAAATGAATAAATAACCATTATAAAAACATATCTTTCCATAATTGCTTATTTTTCGTTGTTCATTCGTAACTTTTACTGAATTTCTGAATGCCGCTTCCGACATAAATACCGGTTCGTTAATCTGATACGAAACCTTTTCCGTGTAAGTGTAATCGCAAGCCATCAGCAGACTTGCCAATACGGACAATAAAAACATTCTTTTCATAAAATAGCAAATAATTATTTTTTCACATTCATAATATCTAAACTCTCACCCCTTACATTCTCAATTCTCCATTCTCAATTCTCAACTCTCAATTCTCCATTCTCAACTCTCAACTCTCCCTCCCAATCACTACCAACAAAATCTCAATCCCGCATTTACGCCAATGACCACCGGATGCTCGGTACGTGCGCTAACCGGTTGTTTATTATCAAAACAATAACTTATCTTAGGTTCAAGATAAACACTGTAATTCCGGTAAATCTTATAGTCAATTCCCGGCGCAAAAGAGACGGAATACTGCAAACCGTTGATTTTTTCATTGGAAACAATCGTCAAAACCTCGCTGTCTTTTGCCTGATTTGTCTGTTTGTAATGGGAATAAATTCCCTTTTCGACCATACCTCCGGCTGAAAGGTAAACTTCCCAATCGCTTTTTTTATTTCCCAAAATCCGGGCTTGAATATTCACGGGAATTCCGATATAATGCAATTGCAACAGGGCTTCCTTTTCCCAACTGCGATTTTTAAACCGGGAATCCAGGAACGTGTAAACCAAACCGGTTTCGAGGGAAAAAGTCCGGTTCAGTTCTTTTTTTACGGTCAATCCGAAAGACAACGGAACGCGGTGAGTAACATCCGGAAAGTCCTCGATAAGAAGTCGTTCTTCCGTTTTGGATTCGGAGGATGCATCATAAAAATTGCTTCGGAGCTGCCCGATGACACCCTCCTGCATCAAATTATTACCGGAATTTGTATTCATTGCCGACAGGTTACCGCCTGAACCTAAAGACAAACCTATACTTTTTCGTTTTGGAGATTTTTTAACGGTAGGAGAATCATCTCCAAAAGGATCCCTGTTCGGAAAAACAACCTTTTCCTGTCGATTCAAATTGGGGACTTGCGCGTTCTTCATTTCCGATTCGGAGACAGGGGGTGTAATTTCCGGTTCTTCTTCCGAAACAATTTCACCTTTAATTATATCAATCTCAGGATAATAGCCGGATTCCGCATATTCTCCTTTTGTTTTCCGGGTAACAAAAACTCTTTCAGGTTTGACAGGCGAAGGTGAAACAGGTCGATGAACCGTTTCAACCGGTACGCTCTCGTCAATTGTTTCCGAATAGTCGGATAAAGGACTTGTTGTTTCATAACTGTTAATTTTTTTGTCGTTAATAGGAAATAATAATAGTGCCAATAAAGCCACCGCGGCTGCGGCGGCAGTTCCTGAAATCCAAGGCCACAAAACGATTTTTCGCGGCTTTTTGTCTATACCTTTTTCAATTTTATTCCAAATTTCCTCACGCACCGGCAGGGAATACCCTTCCAGTTTTTCTTTTATAATTTTCCGGAAATTATCTTCTTCTATGTGATGATTTATTTTTTGCATGTTTTATTTCTCTCTTATATAATATATATGATAAAAATACTCAAAACGTTGCATCAAAAAATAATTTTTTTGCCTTAATCTCGAAATCTCCTGAAGACGGCCTGACAGGACTGTGCCTTTGCGCCCCCGTGTTTACCCTAAGGTACAGAAAAGGGCTGCCCAAAAGTTTTTTGGACAGCCCTCTAAAAAAATATATTATTATGAATGTACACTATATAAACAAAAAACACGGAAAAAAGTTTTAGAAAAGTGTGGAGACACGCTCCCGCGCATCTCCACACACGATATACACGTAAAAATATACCCACACAGGCGCGAATGAATTTGCGCCTGTCGAATATATACCATTATTCCGGCCAAACCTTGGTTAGAGACGCCCAATTTAGAGACGCCCAATTGGGCGTCTCTACGAGGGCATGAAACGCCCATCATCTTGTTTACAATTTCGCATCCCCCTCCATTGCTGTAAGCGCTTCAACAGAGGGGTTAGCTCAGGTCACAATCATTCTGACACACAGCGGACAGGGAAGCCGGTCGCCCGATAGTAGTCGCCCGCTGTGCCCGCCTGCGTGCTATGGAAGTACAAGTAGGTGCCGCCAGTAGAGCTGCTCGGTGATGATGACCATGCATAGCCGGACGTACCCACGTAGAACAATTCACCCGTCAAATAGAAACGACACCCGGAAGCGGGGAAGTATGGTGTGTTTAATTTTTGCAGCCTCTTTCCACCGGTAAAAGCAGTGGTTCCGTCTGCATTCACGGAAGAAGGAACAGTCCAAGCGCCAGCGCCATTAGCGTAATCGCCCGCGTCTCCAAGCTCAGCCGCAGTCGGCATACGCCAGCGTTTGCCCTTTGGAGCATAACCCAGCTCTGTTAAATACTTGCATATATCGCCTACTTTGGCGGCAGGGTTATGGGCTGTTTCGGTCAGGTATTTAGCATCACGGGGATAAGTGCCGGGGTTAGAAGTAACGTGAGGAATAGCAGTATAAGCCGGAGAAGCGGTAGTAGTAGCCTCGCCTCCCATCGGATAAGTCACCGTAGAACCTTGAACGTATGCTCCTACGGGCGAGATACCTGTAAGGCTGCCCCACTGGAAGAACACGCCCTGATACTCCTCTTTGCTCTTATCGTCGCTGTCAGCAAACGTCAGGTGCTTAAGCGTAGCGTCATAATAGATATTTGAACCAGCCCAGTGCAAACGAAGCAGCTCTTCCTGTTCAACTGTACTGTAATCGCTTACCGTAACGCCTTTAAATTCGATGGGTTTTTTGCCAAACAGTTCAAACTGGAACGTATATTGCCGTTCCATTTCAAAGGCGATGGAAGATTTATACGCATCGCCAACGATGGCCGGAACAGGAACCGCATAAGTCCTGTCTGTCGCACCGGTACCATTTTCCTTATAGGTAATCTCGATATAAAACCCGCCGGAAGGATCCGGGTCGCCACTGGCTACCAGGGTTGCATTCTTCAAATCAGAAGCTTCGTTTTCCTGCGGAATGACGTAAAGCGCATCGGCGTCGCCGACAATGTAAGTCCAGGCGCCGCCACCCGCAACGGCAGTAGTTGTCAGATTTGC
>BNTV01000167.1 GCA_025996865.1 Bacteroidia bacterium | reverse complement strand
GGCTTTCAGTCTTTTATAAAAGCCCTGAAGAAATTTGCGAACACCATCCGCTTCAGGTTGGTTCATTGTATCCAATATCGGACTGTCGTACTCGTCAATAAGCACGACCACTTTTTGTCCTGTTTTGCGGTGCAATGATTCTATCAATTCGGCAAAACAATCGGAGGCGTATTCCGAAACAAGGCTTATTTCATATAAATTAGCCTGTCGTTTCAGAAATGTTGACATACTACGCTCCATCTCTTCCCTGCTGCCATGCTCAATATTCGTCCAGTCTATCCGAATAACAGGATATTGCTGTGTCCAGTCCCATTTGTCGTAGATGTAAAGTCCCTCAAAAAGCGATTGGTTGCCTTTGTAAAGTTCTCCCAGTGTGCTTATCAAAAGCGATTTTCCAAAACGACGCGGACGCGAAAGAAAAACTATTTTTCCTGACGTAACAAGCCTGTAAATATCTTCTGTCTTATCAACATAAAGATAATCACTACTTCTCAAATCTTCGAACGATTGTATCCCTATCGGTAATTTCTTCATGACCTTTGGTTTTAAAATACCTACGAAGATAAACAAAATAATTGAAAGCAAAAAGAAATTCTAAATTTTTCAGCGTTTGTTAACAATCGCAGAGTTCACTTTGCAGAGTTATAATCCATCCATACTTTCATTTCGCCTGCATCGCGGTTGTCCCAACTGTAATAAGGTATAAACATGATTTCCTTGTCGGCACCGGCTTTGATAGTCATCACGCCATTCAGTAAGGACGGATTGAAATCGGTTGTAAACCGGGTGGCGGCAGAAAGTGTGAGTTTGTCAAAATCGTTTGCATTGTCGGCCTGTTCTGCGCAATAGACTAAGGGCCCGCGTTGGATGGCGCGTTTGCCGACATCTTCTTTGACACGAGGATCGGCAGCGACTACTTCTACCGGCATATCCATTGTGAGCGTTATCTCGTCGCCTGCTTTCCATTTCTTTTGAAGGACAGCATAGCCTTTTTCGATTGCCGTTGATTTTTTGACCCCATTTACCGTAATTTTATACGACTTGCACCAGCCGGGTATGCGCAACCTGATTTCCTTTTTCATCGGTGACTGTACAGTCAGTTTTACAGTTCCGTTCCATGGATAATCTGTTTCCTGTTGGAGTTTTACCAAAGTTTTACCAATATTAAATTCTGATGTGTTTCCGATGTACAGATTTACCCAAACAGCATCGGCGGAAGTCCCGTAAATATAGTTTCCGATGGACGGGATGAAGCGGGATATCTGGCTTGGGCAGCAGGCTGTTCCGTACCATGCTTTCCGATGATGTTTTCCTTTTGAGGCAAGGGGATTCACGTAGAAGAAACGGTCGCCTGACAAGGATATGCCCGCCAATGCTCCGTTGTACATGGAACGTTCCAAGACATCCACATATTTGGAGTCGCCGGTAAATTGATTCATACGGGAGTTCCAATAAACCATCCCCACGGAAGCGCAGGTTTCGCAATAAGCGTCGTAGTTCGGCAGGTCGTAATCTTCCGTAAAACCTTCGTTGTGATGCGAAGAGCCGATGCCTCCGGTAACATACATATTGCGTAACACGACATCATCCCACAAACGATTTAAGGCGCTAATATATCCGGTATCATTCTTAAGCGCCGCTACATCTGCCATTCCACAATAGAGGTACATGGCGCGGACGGCATGTCCGGCTATGTCGGTCATCTCGCGAACCGGTTTGTCATCCTGATAATAGGCGATATTCCAATCTCCTTCACCACCTTTAGTGCCGTGTCCGTGACCGCGTTCTTCAAGCAACCAGTTGGCGAAATTGAGATATCGTTCATCTTTCGTCACACCATAAAGTTTGACAAGGGCCAACTCAATTTCTTCATGACCGGGAACCCAATCGCGTTTACCGGGTCCGAAAATATTGATCATGTGGTCAGCCATGCGGATGGCAACATCAAGCAATTTGTGTTTGCCGGTAGCCTGATAATAGGCAACGGCGGCTTCGGTCATGTGACCGGCGCAATACATTTCGTGTTTGTCCATGTTGCGCCAGCGCTTGTCCAATCCGGTCAGGGTGTAGAACGTATTAATGTAGCCGTCCGGTTGTTGGGCGGCAGCAAATTTATCTATCCATTCGTCGGCTTTCTTTTCCAATTCGGGGTCAGGGTTGTTTTTCAGCGTGTAGGCAATGCCTTCCAGCGCTTTATATACATCCGAATCGTCGTAGAAAATACCGGAATGTTTACCTTCGCCTTTGGCGGCATTCTCAAAGTTTTGTATCCGCCCTGTCTGATTTTCAATCTGATCGATGCAAACTGCCAGCGTTGTGGTTGCATGACTTTTTAACCTCGGGCCCCAGAAGTTGTCTGTTATTTTGACGTGCGAGAAATCGACCGGATCAATCATTTTCACGGATGGCTTGCGATTGTTTGTCGCACCGCTAAAAAGCAAGAAACAAGATGCTGCTAATAATAAATTGATTTTCATTTCTATGATTTTTTATCTTTCATTTTTAATGACTACTTCCACTCTTTTACCTGAAACGGGTATGTTTATCTTTTGTTGTGTTTGACCGGCTGTAATTACGATTTCCTTTTTATAATTACCGGCAGTCAGAAGATAATTACCGGCAGACAAATTGCTAAAGTTTACCGCACATTCATGGGATTTACCGGAACGGTTTTCAAGGGTAAACCGAATCATTTTGCCGGTTCGCAGCAAGATGATTTCCGAATTGTATGCAAATCCATCCTGCTCCGCTTCAATGGACAACCGCCCTAAATCCGAAAAATAGATACGTTTTCTCACGCCGTCGAGTGGGATTATTCGCAATTCATTGGCATTGCCGGTAAGGTTTCCTCCGTAGCACACTTCGCCAAAAACCGGGTCGTTTACCACATATACTCCGGCGCCATGTATGCCTCCGGTAAGTCCGTGCCCTATTTCGGCATCGTATCTCCAAGGCAGCCTGTCGGTTTTAATCTCTTTTGCATAAGTTTGTGAATGTTGATATGCTGAAAATGCCTGACCGGCAGCGCCGTCGTTTTGTTCGCCTTTGAACCAATAGCCGTATCCTGTTTCCTTGTTTCCTGTGTTCACTAATGCCCAAGAAGCCAACAGAGAATTGTAACCGAAGTTAATGAATTTTGCCGGATTGTCGGAAAACTTATATCCGTAATCCAAAATGGCTACTCCTCCCATCTGGGTCATATAATCGAGCCAAGCCAAATCGCCTGTCCAAGCGGTGCCGAGCATAAAATATCCGGGTTCAAAGGTACTGCGCAACGCCAAATTAGCGTCTAATTGGTTTTGCATAAATTGGTCAATCTTTGTTGTGTCGAACCCGGTATAGGAATACCATTTTTTCTCGTTTTTATCATACCAGAATTGTTCTTGCGGCTCTATGACATGCTCTTTTGCATATTCAGCCACATAATAAGAGGACTCAAAAGCGGTGCGGTCAATGTACATTTCCGAACCAAAGGGCCACGGGTCTTCGTAAATCATATAGGTTACTTTCTTTTCCCATTCACGCTGTAATTTAAAAGCGTCTTCCGGTCGTCCGTTTGCTTGTAAAGCCTTTATGATGTCGAGTATATATCTTTCGTGAAAATTTCCCTGTTTGTAAGCCCAATCCGTCCAACCGTGGAAAGTCCATTGTTTTCCCATCAGGATATTATAGGGAACTTCAAAAAATGCCATGGCTGTCCGGTAGGCGCGTTCCAAATATCCGGTTGAATCCAGATAGCTTACCATTTCGGGATTATCCTTTGCAATTACATAGAGATTATAATAGATGGCAAAATGGGTTGTGTAGTCGAAAGTTCGCCACATTCGTCCCTTTCCGCTGCCGCCACTTTCATAACTGCCGTCTTCTCCGCTACGGTTACGATACCAATTTTCACTTCCGTAAATGCCATACGGATAGGGATATTCTTTGTCTGTGCGTTGCAATTTGCCCCATACAAAGTTTTTCTCGTAATATTCAAGCGATGCAATTTCTTTTTTATCGGGATATGCCACGTTTTTTTCACTGACATAGATGGGGTTGGCGTTCGAAGAGTCGTCTGAACCTCCTACCATATAGTCCCAGGGTATTTCCGGATGGTAATCGGGCGAAAGCAGTTCCGATTTTTTCATATCCCACAGGCTGTACAATCCGTTGTACCATTTGGTAGTATCGCGATGCTGTTGTTTTTCCACAATAAAACGAGAACGTTTTTTGATAAGCGTTTCAATGGGTTCGGTAATAAAGAAATCCAGATAACTGTGCCGGTTGTCTCCATAATCTACCGAAATCATATTTTCGCCGAGACGAGCGAATTTGAATTTATAGATATAGTGATTGTCTTCGTTTTTTCGTATAAATTCTATTTTAGTCTGAGTAGGATGTTCGGATGTTAACTTATTAACAGGCAGTTTAGTACGCAAAGCGCAATAAACGTCCATTTCAGGAGTGACAACCATTCCGGGCATTGCTTTTACTACTATTCCGTCATTTTCATACAGGGCTTCTTGCGTTTTATCATTGTCGTCGGTAATTGAAAATTTGAATCCGTAAGTAAACCGTTTGCGAGCGTTAATCGTTTTAGAACTGCTTGGAAAACGCCAGGTATCGCCCACCCTGTCCACTGAGTTCATGGAATGGATGAAATAGTTTCTGTCGAAAGTGGCATATTCGATGGAAGTGCCTGCTTTTGGTGTCATTAAGAGATTGTTACCTTGTCCCTTAATGGGCGACCAATACCAAAATGAGGCGTCGCCATTTAAGGAAAAATGACGGGCAACGTTTTGGAAGGCTTTTAACGACCGGTCAACAGAGCCGACAGGAACAGTCAACGATAAATCTGTTATAGTTACTGTCTGATTGCTCGTATTAACAAATTCAATATCCCAGAAAACATTTTCTCCTTGGATACTGAAAGTCTGATAGAGGCGTACCTCTCCCGGTAGTTGGCTGAATAATTGTATTTTATCGGCAGTATTCAGCAGTAGTGTTGATGCCATATCTTTAAGTGATACTTCATAGTTTTTCTTGTCGCTCTGATAGCGAAAGGTCATTTGCCCCAGATATTTGCCGGCATCAATATAATTGCGACTGATGCTGCTTCCTTCAAAAGACATAACTGCCAAGCCCTTTTCGTCATTCGAGGCTTTGATATGCGGGGTAATCGCTGCGTTGATTGATGTTGCGATTAATAACAAAATAAATGTTGCTCTATATTTCATTTTTATATCTATGTATTTAATTTTCATTTTTTATGATTACTTCCACTCTTTTACTTGAAACGGGTATGTTTATCTTTTGTTGTGTCTGACCGGCTGTAATTACGATTTCCTTTTTATAATTAGTGTCTGCCCGAAAACTCATAAACACTTCATATACAATTATTTTTTCGATAAAACACAGATGAATCTTTATTCATAAAGATTAGCATATCTCGCATAAAATGCTTACCTTTACGGTGTTAAAGGCAAAGAGAGAAATAAAACAAGTCAAACAAAGAAAAGATTCGCCGGATGCGCAAAAGATTCGAGCCTCAGAGAGAGTTGGGACAATTGTTAATAGAAGATACCTGCACCCTTCGCAGTCGGGATGGCATGGTAAGTTTGGTGGCCGCTGTTTGTGTTGGCACAGATACGTTTGTCGAAACAGTTGAGTTATGATGAGCTTCATACCCAGGCCAATTACAACACCCTGGTTCGTCAGGTGATGGGTGTTGAAAGAGAACCTGGCTTTGAGAAAATCCTTTTCCCTTACCAGACCCTGGTGGATAATGTGTGTCTGCTTGATGATGCAACCTTAAAGCAAATCAACGATGTAATCGTCTCGTTTGGTCATGGAGCCGTTTTCAAAAAACTCAGAGGCAGGCACAGCGCCATCGAATCCAATATCCATTCACTGGAAACAAGAGGATTATCCCGCTGCCCCGACAGAGGCAAAGCACACTTCAAACGCTATGTGGCCCGGGGCGTTTGCGCCTGTAATCTCTGCTGCATCGGACGAAAACTTCAGGCTGACTTCAAGGCTGAAGAACTTCGCTTGAAAAAATGGGTTTTTTGGACAGACACTATATAGAAAAACCACAGAGTTTTTAAACTTTGTGGTTTCTCCATGTAACTCTATCTGTAATTTTTCAATAGAGTCATTCAATTAATTGTACTGTAGAATATACCTCTATTTCTTGCAGGCGCGCTTCTTGTCCGTCCACCTCCAGTCGGACTTTGGTCGTGGTAACAGGACTGAAATTGACGGCTAATGCAATATCTAGGTTGTTGGTTGCGGAATAGAGAGTAACCCATGCGCCGTCAACCCATGCCATAAAGCGGAAAATTTTAAACGGTTGATTTTCGCCGGTGGCTCCCTGCCACATTTTGAACCCGTCAATTGCAAAGGGATAGACCAAGTCTATTTCCATCCAGTGATTGCCGTTGGCTGTTACCCAACGAGAATCGTTGTTTCCTTTAATGCCGTCCACAGCTTTGCTTGCCTCTTCTCCGGCTTTTCTGAAATCGCTTTGAGTAGTCGGTTTGTACAAAGCGGTATTTACCCTCATGGTAGGGTTGGTTACCGTAACATACACCTCTATTTCAAAAAGTCTAATCATCTGTCCATGAGTAAGCAATCGCACTTTACTGGTGGTTACGTTGGTGAAATTGAAAAAATATGTCGGGCTGGTATTACCTGTTGCGGAAACCATATCAACCCATTCGGAACCAATCCATACCTGAAATTCGAATTTTGCTATCGGATAGGAATAGTCATTGCCATTCCCCGTCCATATCTGGAATCCGTCAATGGGATAGCCTGCTCCTAAACCTATTTCCAGCCAATGGTCTTCGGTGTTGTCTTTGGACACCCACCGTCTTCCACCTGCTTTTACGCCATCCACGGCATTGCTGCCGTCTTCTCCGGCATTCCTGAAATCGCTTTCAGTAACCCTCTTGTGCAAAGCTACGTTTACTCTTGTGCTTAACTGCGGTATTATCAATACTACCTTTTGCGCCAAAAAAACGGTATCAGAGATAGGTTGTTCATTTATTTTCGGGACTATTTTATGTACCAGATCAATCGTTACTTCCTGTCCCGTTTCTACATTTTCTATCAAAATACTGGAATTGGGACCTCCTGTACCCTCATGAAGTATATTGTCCTGGTCGGCATAATTATAGGTCATCCCATAATGATCCATCATAACAGCCAGCAAACTTTTAGGCCACGAGACCTGTGCTCCTGAGGAAGTGAGAACTACTCGCGGATCAGGAATGGAGAGTCTCACAAGGTCGGCTTCAAAATAAGGGGTTGCGCTTGTTTCCACCGGCACCGACCTGTTGCCAAATTCATCCGCAGAATATATTTTGAACCTGTATAATTTAGGGCGCGTCAGATTGCGTATTTCCAGCCATGAGCATACACTGTCAATGACAATCACCTGATCATCATATTCCACGATGGTTTTTTTTGCTTTACCCAAATGAATCTCGGAAGAAGGAATACGTCCTGCCTCCAAGAGGTCTATCTCAACCCGTTCGAAACCTACCTTTGCCACGGCAAAATCAAATTTTCCAGGATAAATCGCTTCTTTAGACGCATGATCGGTGATATTTTGGAACTGATCTTTGCAAGAGGCACAAAGACCGGTCAAAACGATTAAAGAAAATAATATACGTTTCATTGTTCTAAGTATTAAATGGTTGTTAATTTTTATTGAATTTTCTGCCGTAGAGCGTCATTTCGGAAATATTGGTAGCGCCGGTACCGGTGTAATTGCTTGAAAAACTATTCAACGCTTTATACCTGAACCATCTGACAGGCTTGGTAAATCCAGGCTCATTGGGAAGCATATAGGCCATGTCTCCTCCGGCATTATGATATTTGATAACTTCCAAATCGCTCAATCCCAAAGGAATGGGAATTGTATGCCGGGATATTGTATCCCATTTTGCGGTTTCATCGTCCCATCTGTACATCTCATACATCCCCACATTCTCTCCCGAGTAAAGACAGCCCTTGCTGTATTTGTTTGCCGTTCCATCAAAACGTCTTTGCCAG
>BNTV01000166.1 GCA_025996865.1 Bacteroidia bacterium | reverse complement strand
ATGGAACGCACAGGGAATGCTCGACAAGGTAAAGCGCCCCGACGCACGGGAAGTAATATTCCGGTACGACGCTTTGGGACGGAGGACGGCCAAGCAGTTCGGCAATATAGTAACCCGCTGGACATGGGACGGCAATGTTCCGCTTCACGAACAGAAATCGGATTATTATCGGGATTACGAAGCAGAAACGGGCGAGTTCCTCCGGGAAGAGAAACGGCCGTTGGTGACTTGGGTATTTGAGGAAGGGACGTTTGTTCCGACAGCGAAACTGACTAATGAGCAAAAGCTTTCGATTGCAACGAACTATATGGGTACTCCGGAAGCGATGTATCGGGAAGACGGAGAAGCGGTTTGGAAGTGTGAACTGAGCAGTTACGGAAAAGTACGGAAGTTTCAGGGGGAGTTTAAGACGGATTGTCCGTTTCGGTATCAGGGGCAGTATGAGGATAGTGAGACGGGGCTGTATTATAATCGTTTTCGGTATTATTCGCCAAGCGAGGGCATGTACATCAGTCAGGACCCGATAAGGATACAGGGAGGATATTCTTTATATTTTTATGTAAAAGATGTAAATAATTGGATTGATTCTTTTGGTTTAAAAAGCCATGAACATCACTCAGATCCTAAATTTATGGGTGGAGACCCTAAACAATCAACTACTACAATAGATGATTCCGATCACGTAAATTTACATAGAGATATGAATAATTTTTTAGAAACCAAGATAGATGAAAACGGAAATAGTATGCGCCCAAAACGAGGTAATTCAGGTGCTCAGATTCAGGCTAATTTTACAAGGGAAGAACGCTTGAATGCTTTGGCAGAGTTTTATAAAAATAATAAAGATAAATATCCTGATGCGGCTGCCGATTTTTTTTCTCAACATCCTGAACTTCAAGGAAATAATTATCCATAAATTTAGTAAACTTAGAGATATGATTAAATATTATGAAATGATTGGTTCTGATAATAATTCGGAATTCTATTATATGAATGATAATGTTTTGGAATATTGTCCATGTTGTGGGCTTATTAAAAATAGGGAAGAAGCAATAAATAATAGTATTAAAGATTTCAGATTAAAAAATAGAAAAAATAATTTTTCTGTATGTACGGATGGACCGGCAATCGTTTCTGAAAAATTTGTTAAAATCGTGAAGAATTATAATCTTAATGGTTTTTCTTTTACTATATTGCCAAACTCTGAAGGTTTTTATTTATTACGAAGTACTGATTCTTTAGGATATGATTATGAATACAATACAAAATTATATTTAAGAAATAAGTGTAATTGTTGTGGTCAATGGGAAGAAATTTCTAAAATTCTACCTATTAAAATAATTGATGAAGATGAAATAAAAATGACAATTAATACTTTTTATGAAACAAATTTACAGTACGGAGGTAGAGTATTAAGAACTCCGATACGAATAGTAACAAATGAGGTGCCATTTTATTTTAAGAAGGAAAATATAAAAGATATTTCTTTTAGAGTATGTGGAAGAGATTGGATTCCTGGAGATTATAGAAAAAATGTTTATTAATAAATTTGGGTGCACGACAAATTCCCATTTAGTTTTCTTCAACCCCTATACGGGTTGTGTGTGGGCGGTGTATCAAATATTCTATTGATATGCAAGCCCTAACGGGCTATTAGATAAAACATACGACATTCATAGCATTGGTGAAAACTGCTCGCAACAGCATTTTATTGAATGGTTATCCACAATTACACCATCTATCCTGCTCGTCATTATAAGACCCCAATAAACACGTTTATCAAAGAGGGAAATGACGAGATAAAATAAGGTAATTAAAAATCAATGCCTTGTGAAAACTCGTTATAAGTTAGAGCGAAATGAGGAATCTCCCGAAAATGAATGTATGTAATTCAAAAATGAGAAATTTGTCGTGCACCCATATAAAACGTGCTAAAGTACGAAATACTGCCCGTGCGATCTGCTGATTGGAGTTGCGTTTCGTGGAAAACGAAGACGGCGACCGGTATGAATTCAAGCTCAACGCACAGGGGGAAGTGGTCGAAGAAACCGGATTCGACGGTTTGACACGCCGTTACAACCGGGATTTGGCAGGCCGGGTTGTTTCGGTAGAGCGTCCGGGTAAAAAAGAAATCTTTTATGAATACGACGAAGCGGGACGGGTTACGAAAGTCCGTTATGAAGACGGGACGGAAGAAAGTTACGGGTACCGCAAGGACGGATTATTGACCAAAGCAGTGAATCCCCATGCCGAAGTAATCCTCGAACGGGATATTCTGGGGCGTGTCATCAAGGAAAGCAGTAACGGTGAATATGTAGAAAGCCAATACGATGTAGCAAACAACCGGATAAAGATTACCAGCAGCCTTGGCGCCGACATTGAAGCGGGCTACAACCTGATGGGCGACGTCATCTCCCTGTCCACCGAAGGCTGGCAAACAGGATACGACCGGGACGTATTCGGACTGGAAACCGCCCGCCGTTTTGCCGGCGGACTGCAAACGCATACCGGACGGGACAGCCGTGGACGGGTCATTTCACATCAAACGGAAAAAAACAGCAGTTTATTGTCGGAAAAGTCGTATCTTTGGGGCACGAACGACAAACTGCTCTCGGTCATTGCGGACGGCAAGGGAACGCGCTACGAATACGACGGCTGGGGCAACCTGTCGAAGACGGTCTTTGAAGACGGTAAGGTGGAATACCGGAATCCCGACAAGTCGGGCAACCTGTTTGAAAGCCTCGACCGGATGGACAGGCTTTATACCCGCGGCGGACAGTTGGTAAAGACCAAAGACTGGGAATACAAGTACGATGCGGAAGGCAATCTGGTACGCAAGAAGGACAAGCACGGCGCAACTTGGCGCTACGAATGGAATTCACAGGGGATGCTCGACAAGGTAAAACGACCCGACGCACGGGAAGTAATATTCCGGTACGATGCTTTGGGCCGGAGGACGGCCAAGCAGTTCGGCAATATAGTTACCCGCTGGACATGGGACGGCAATGTTCCGCTTCATGAGCAGAAATCGGATTATTACCGGGACTATGAGGAAGAAAAGGGTGAGTTCCTGCGGGAAGAGAAACGGCCGTTGGTGACTTGGGTCTTTGAGGAAGGGACGTTTGTTCCGACAGCGAAACTGACCAATCAGCAGAAACTTTCGATTGCAACGAACTACATGGGGACTCCTGAGGCGATGTATCGGGACGACGGGGAAAAGGTCTGGACTTGCGAATTGAACTCTTATGGAAAGGTACGGAAGTTTCAGGGGGAGTTTAAGACGGATTGTCCGTTTCGGTATCAGGGGCAGTATGAGGATTCGGAGACGGGGCTTTACTATAATCGGTTTCGATACTACAGTCCAGAGGAGGGGATGTATATATCGCAAGATCCGATAGGGTTGGCAGGAAATAATCCAACATTGTATGCTTATGTTCACGACCCAAATAGTTGGATTGATGTTTTTGGATTAGCAAAGGATGATACAGTTAGAGTATATGAAGGTGCTTCATATCATGGAAAACAAGATAGAGGACGTAAAAGTAAAGCTCCTACAGATGGACAAACAGCATTAGATAATTCGGTTCAAGTAAAGCCAACTAACGATCGTAGAGTAGGTGTTGACTATGCTAATAATGAAGTAGTGGTTTTAGATAAAACGAGGACAAGAAACGAAGACGGAGCAGAATTATATCATGGTCATGTGAGAGATTGGAACGATACGAGTAAAGATGGCCTCAATGATGAGCAAAAAAATGCTCTAAAAGAGGCTGGTCTTGTAGATAAAAAAGGAAATATAATTGAGCCAAAAGATGAAGAAAACAATGGATGTTAATAGCGTTAATGACTTGTATAAAGAGATTGAAACTATCTTATTATTAGATGAAGATATAGAGTTTTGTTGTAAATTATTATTAAAACTAACTTTCAATTTGGATAGTGAATGCTGGATACAAGAAATTTGTCTGAGGATTATTTTAAGCGATAGAGATGAAAATTTATGTGGATTAGCTATAACTTGCTTAGGACATTTAGCTAGAATTCACAAAACAATCAATAAAGATAAAGTAATTCCTTTGTTGAATTTACTAAAAAGTGAAAACAAATATTTGTCTAAAATTGATGATGCGATAGACGACATAAATGATTTTACATAAAAGTAATACCCCTGTTTAGCGTAGTCTCCGACGTCGGGCTAAAGCAAGCGTTTCGTTTGTAAGAAAAAAGAGGTAAATTAAAAAAGCATTGGCAAAACAGAAATATTTTACCAATACTTTTTTTCATTTTCAGTAACTGCACAGCCTGAACACGTCCCGCAGTTCACGCAAGTAATGCAGAAACAAATCCGTCTTTTCATGCAGAACAGTACGCGGCGACATTCAACGAAGGCCGCAACCGCTGGAATTACGATTTGCTGGGACGCTGCACCCGCTACGAAAATGCCAAAAACGGGATTACGGAATACGAATACAACCTGTTGGGCGATGCCGTCAAAATCAAGTTGCCCGACGGAAACATCCGGGAATTGACCTACGACGAACAGGGCAACATCATCCATGCGAAGGACAAAGACCGGAATGTCGGTTTTACCTATCGCGGAGTAAACAAATTAGCCTCCCGGACCGAACGGGGCGCCACCCTCCGTTTCCTGTATAATACGGAAGACCAGTTGCGATTTGTGGAAAACGAAGACGGCGACCGGTATGAATTCAAGCTCAACGCACAGGGCGAAGTTGTCGAAGAAACCGGATTCGACGGTTTGACACGCCGTTATAACCGGGATTTGGCAGGCCGGGTTGTTTCGGTAGAGCGTCCAAGTAAAAAGGAAATCTTTTATGAATACGACGAAGCGGGACGGGTAACGAAAGTCCGTTATGAAGACGGGACGGAAGAAAGTTACGAATACCGCAAGGATGGATTATTAACCAAAGCAGTGAATCCCCATGCCGAAGTAATCCTCGAACGGGATATTCTGGGGCGTGTCATCAAGGAAAGCAATAACGGTGAATACGTAGAAAGCCAATACGATATAGCGAACAACCGGATAAAGATAACCAGCAGCCTGGGCGCAGACATCGAAGCGGGCTATAACCTGATGGGCGATGTCATCTCCCTGTCCACCGAAGGCTGGCAAACCGGATACGATCGGGATGTATTCGGACTGGAAACCGCCCGGCATTTTGCCGGCGGCCTGCAAACGCATACCGAACGGGACAACCGTGGACGGGTCATTTCACATCAAACGGAAAAAAACAGCAGTTTATTGTCGGAAAAGTCGTATCTTTGGGGCACGAACGACAAACTGCTCTCGGTCATTGCAGACGGCAAGGAAACGCGCTACGAATACGACGGCTGGGGCAACCTGTCGAAAACGGTCTTTGAAGACGGTAAGGTGGAATACCGGAATCCCGACAAGTCGGGCAACCTGTTTGAAAGCCTCGACCGGATGGACAGGCTTTATACCCGCGGCGGACAGTTGGTAAAGACCAAAGACTGGGAATACAAGTACGATGCGGAAGGCAATCTGGTACGCAAGAAGGACAGGCACGGCGCAACTTGGCGCTACGAATGGAACGCACAGGGGATGCTCGACAAGGTAAAGCGCCCCGACGCACGGGAAGTAATATTCCGGTACGACGCTTTGGGCCGGAGAACGGCCAAGCAGTTCGGCAATATAGTAACCCGCTGGACATGGGACGGCAATGTTCCGCTTCACGAACAGAAATCGGACTATTACCGGGATTACGAGGAAGAAAAAGGCGAGTTCCTGAGGGAAGAGAAACGGCCGTTGGTGACCTGGGTATTTGAGGAAGGGACGTTTGTTCCGACGGCGAAACTGACCAATGAGCAGAAGCTTTCGATTGCAACGAACTATATGGGTACTCCGGAAGCGATGTATCGCGAAGACGGTGAGAAAGTTTGGGCTTGTGAACTGAGCAGTTACGGGAAAGTTCGGAAGTTTCAGGGGGAGTTTAAGACGGATTGTCCTTGGCGATATCAAGGACAATATGAGGACAGCGAAACCGGACTGTATTACAATCGGTTCAGATATTATTCTCCTGACGAGGGGATGTACATTAATCAGGATCCGATAAGGTTAAATGGTGGTATTACTCTTTACGCTTATGTTCATAATCCTAATGCGTGGGTGGATAAATTTGGATTGGAAAGTTGTCTTGAAGATGAGGACACTTCTAATGAATTAGATTGGGGAATAGTATCAAAAAAAGGTGAAACAAGAGAAGAACATGTAAATAAACATGGAGAAAACGATTTACAAAAAGAAGATCATGGAGTTTTTTATGGTGATCCTGTTAAAACAGCAAATGATGCTTGGGCAAATAGGGATGGAACACAACCTATTAGTGAAAGTGGTGTTGATAAGTATATCATTCCGAGGGCAAATAGTGGATATGCAGGAGGCTATGGAAATCAAGGTGAAAATTTAGACCATGTAACAGTAATAACACAACAAGGTACAAATAAAGTAATAACAGCATATCCATCTCATGGAAATTAGCATGACAGAGTACGAATATAAAAATAACAAAAATGAGTTACGAATATAAAATAAAATGGTGTCCGATATGTAAACAAGGATGGATTATTATAGTAAAAGAAAAAATAAGTGAAAATTTATTTTTATACTGTACTGAATGTGAGAGTGAATGGATTGACCCTCAAGAAATTAATACGATTAATGCGACTCGTGAGTGTTTTGGTTTTATTGTAAATCCAGATATAGAAGAAATAAAAAATAAAGGATGGGAAAAATATATTTTGAAAGCATAATATTCTAATGTATCCCGCTAACGCTGATTTGCAATCGGCGTGCTGTAATAGCAATTTAACAAAGAAAAAGCATTGGTAAAGCACAATTTACCTTGCCAATGTTTTTGCTTTTCAGTAACTGCATAACTTAAACACGTCCCGCAATTCCCGCAAAAGATGCAGAAACAGGTCGGTATTTTCATGCAGAACAGAACGCGGCGACAAATCCGCCATTTGCAACTCAATAACAGTGCGGGCGTAATCGTGCGCCAACTCGTCAAAAAGGATTGACAGTTCACCATGCGAAATGCCCTCCCCATTCAGCATTTCTGCCAATGGCACAAAATTGGTTTCATTTTTCATTTTTTTCGATGTTTTAGGAATTAAACAAAAATCCTGCCACAGGTGTCCTAACGCCATCGAAAGCGTTTTGAGGACTTTCGCCACACCGCACCATGTATGATTTATTTATGACAAATCTTTTTTGAGAAAATTCTGTTAATGCTTTTGCCCGCCATAGTTTTTCGACTGTGGCAGGTTTTGTAATAATAGGATTTTTTCGTATTTTTGCAAAAAAATCAGTTATAAAGTTATGATAAAAAACACTACTTCAAAAGAAGAAATTGTAGATAAAATATTGCCGGTTGAAATCAAAGAAGATGCAGATAATATTTACATTCTTGATTACATGATTCCAAAATCGAATAATAAGGAAAATTTTAAGACACGGGAACAAATCATTTGGTCTATTTATGGGAAATGGCAGGCAGAACACGAAAAAAAGAAACAATACAATATTGCGCTTAAAAGTGATATTTTAATTCGTTTTGAAGGTATTTCGGAAACCGTACAAAAGGCTGCAAGAAACTACAAATACACGATGGCAATGTGCGCTTTCGATGAAGTTTTACGATATGCTATTGAAGTAAAAAGAGATAAGCCAAAAAAGGATGTTGAAAATCAAAGGCGATACAAGGAAATGATAATTATGAATTTACAAACAGCCGCATTTAAACCGTATTTCGAGAATATTAAGTTGACTGTTGGCGTTGTGCATAGCGATGAAAATAAAAAAATACAATACTGTATCAGCACGATTGAACAATAAAAAAACCTTTGGATTTACGCACCGGCATACACCGCTTTTACGACCAAAGGTTATTTTCTTTTATTTTACAAAGATAAAAACATTTTTTCAATCTTTAATGGATTTTCAAAAAAAAAATCAAAAAGCACCGAATTACACGTAGCAATTACCACTTGTTGGGAACTCATGAAAGAGACCGGAAGATCACACGTCAGAACTCCCATCACTAATGCGCAACACGTACGCCGTACGCAAATTCAAAAAAAAACTGGGAATGGCTTCGAGCGCACCCATCCCC
>BNTV01000165.1 GCA_025996865.1 Bacteroidia bacterium | reverse complement strand
AACGGCAGTCCGAATTTTTTCTTCAACGCTATGATGCGGTTCAAAAGCGCCGCTGTCAACGCCTCTTCATCGCCTTCCCCAAACAGTCTTTTGGCGACCTGAACGATTATCTGGGACCGGCACCGACACGGAAAATCGAAAAGCGCGATGTAAAGCTGATTTTGATACCGACGACTGCCGGTACCGGTTCGGAAGTAACCAAAGTGGGAGTATATACCTCTCAAAGCGGACGGAAATACACGCTGGGACACCCGTTGATGCAGGCCGACATAGCTGTGTTAGTCACGGATTTTACGGCTACCCTGCCATCGGCGCTTACAGCTTCTACCGCCTTCGACGCCCTTTCCCATGCCCTGGAAACGCTCTGGAACCGGAACGCAACCCCTTTGACGGACAGGATAGCCGGTGAGAGCGCCGTACATCTTCTGAAATGGATGGAACAGGCTTACGACAGTTCTCTGTCGGGCGGGGAAAAGGGTCGGGCGGAAATGCTCGAAGGCGCCTGCATGGCCGGCGTCGGTTTCAACATCACGGGCACTGCTGCCGTGCATGCACTCTCTTTCATTTTCTCCGAAGAATGGCATGTCCCGCACGGAGTAGCCTGCGCTTTTACACTGGAAGACGTTTTCCGGTTGAACATCCGGGATGAAAAAACCCGGCAGCGACTGGCGACGGTCGCCAAAAGACTGTTTGGGGAAGGCGATGAAGAGGCGTTGACAGCGGCGCTTTTGAACCGCATCATAGCGTTGAAGAAAAAATTCGGACTGCCGTTTACGTTCCGGGACTTGAAGATTGAACTTGATGAAGACCGGATTGAACCTCTGTTTCTTAAATCGCTGGACGATCCCAAGATGAAAAACAACATCATCCCCGTGGATGGGAAAACGATTTTTGAATTGATTAAAAATAAACTGTGAAACCCGCATGCAAAGATTGCACCAAAGAGCATGCAATTGTTGCGGGTTCCATGGTTCCATAAAAAAACAAATTAATCACATGAAAAGGAGATGGTTTTGTCGATAGTTGAAATATTGTTGCTTGCAGGACTGATTGTGTTCATTACCCATGCGCTCGAAGCTGTAACCGGTTTTGGCTGTTCGGTACTTGCATTCCCCTTCATGCTTTTCCTGATGAACGATATGGAACATGTCAAAATAATCCTCACGATCCTGGCATGGCTGCTGGCCGTTTATTTTGCGACAACCAAGTATAGGGATATTTATTGGAAACAGTTTGCGATCATCGTTTTGCTGTCCGGAGCGGGTATGCCCGCAGGTATGTTCCTGTTTAAAAGTCTGGAACCTTCACTGCTGGTAAAATCACTTGGACTGTTCATCGTTGTATCGGCGGCAGTCCAGCTGTACTGTTCTGTTAGCAGAGTTAAGACAATCCCATACTTTTGCGCCACGCTATCAAGAGGCATCGGCTATTTGATTTTGTTTTCCGGAGGGATTGTTCACGGCGCTTTTGCAGTGGGCGGTCCCCTGATCATACTCTATTCCACAAAAAAGATTCCCGACAAGGCGCGGTTCAGGGCTACAATGTGCCTTCTATGGACTACCTTGAACACCGTGTTGATCACACACTATTTTTTTCAGGGGAAAATAACTGTGCGAATCGGGTATGATCTTTTGTTTCTGCTTCCCTTTTTGACCGGCGGAGTCATTGTCGGGGAAATCATCCATAAAAGGGTGAGCGAGAACTTATTCAAGAAGATTGTTTTTACCTCCCTGCTTCTTGTAGGCATGGTAATGATTTTTTGATGTTAACAAGGATAATCATGTATTAAAATAACAGATATAACAATAAAAAATAAAAAAATATGGAACGAAGAAATTTTATTAAGAATGTAGCCGGCGGCGCCGTACTTGCCGGACTGGGCGGATATGCGGCACCTTCGGTGGCGGCGACCGGAACTGCTTTCAGCAGCGCTTCGAACAGTGCAAAATTCACATTGAAGTATGCCCCCACGCTGGGAATGTTTAACGGACACGCAGGGAAAGATCCGATAGACAACTTGAAATTTATTGCCGACCAGGGTTTCCGGGCAGCATACGACTTGGGCATGATCGGCAGACCACCGGCCGAACAGGAAAAAATCGCCAACGAAGCTCGCCGATTAGGTCTGGAACTGGGGCAATTCTCACTGAAAACAGCCGGAGGAACACATTTCGTTTTGAATGATGCTTCCGTCAGGGATATGTTGAAGGAGAAAATGCTGGCAGGTCTGGAAGTGCAGAAACGTACCGGCATCAGGAAGGGGCTGGTTGTGCTGGGGAATGCGGATTCCAAACTGCATGTCGAGTATCAGACAGCCAATGTGATTGAAAATCTGAGGATATGTTGCGACATTGTGGGCAATGCCGGACTGGAACTGGTGATGGAGCCGCTGAATACGCTGGTTAATCATCCGGGTGTATTCCTGACCCGCACCACCCAGGCAAAACTGATTTGCGTGGCAGTGAATCATCCCTGTTGTAAAATGGTGAACGATCTTTATCACCAGCAAATCACGGAAGGAAATCTCATCCCCAATCTGGAGGCGTGTTGGGATTATATCGGATCGATTCATACAGGAGACAATCCCGGACGCAATGAACCCGGAAGCGGAGAAATCAACTACAAAAATATTTTCCGCTACCTTTTCAACCGGAAATACAGTGAGGTTATTTCGCTCGAACACGGACAAAGCATACCCGGAAAAGAAGGTGAAATGGCGATTATCAAGGCTTACAGGGAAGTAGATCCCTCGTAAAATAAGAGTTAAGAGTTAAGAGTTAAAAACTAAGAGTTAAGAACTAAAAAATTGCTGTCTCTCTCCCCCTTCGGGGGCAGGGGGGCTCCCTTTAGAAGATGAAAACAGTTACAGGTATTACATTATTGTTATTAGGGACAGTCACTGTCTATGGACAGAAAGAAGACTACCCTGCGCCACAACCGATGACGCACGAGATGACGGAGTTTTGGACACCGCAGCCGAAAGTGGTAACTCCGGGAAAGTCGAACAAAAAAGAATTTACAGCTCCACCTTCGGACGCCATTATTCTCTTTGACGGCAAGGACTTGTCACAGTGGGAAAAAGCACCGGACAAAAACGTTCTTGTGAAAGGCAAGGATCTGTCGAAATTCCAAAGTACGGAAGGCAGCAATGCCCAATGGATCGTCAAGGATGGCGTGCTGACAGTAAACAAGCAGGCCGGCGACATTCAAACCAGGCAGGTGTTTGGTGATTTCCAGTTCCATATCGAATGGCGGATACCGGAAGGTATAAAAGGTGAAAGCCAGTTGAGGGGCAACAGTGGCGTGTTCCTGCAAGGCATTTACGAAGTCCAGATACTGGATTCGTACAACAGCGTCACCTATGCCAACGGTCAGGCAGGAAGCATCTACAAGCAAACCGCTCCATTAGCGAATGCAATGAATCCGCCCGGTGAATGGAATACTTACGATATTATTTACACTGCACCCACATTCAAGTCTGACGGAACTTACCGTACCCGACCTGTCGTGACAGTGTTGCATAACGGGATTCTGATTCAAAACAATACGCAAATAAGCGGAACAACGCCCTATATCGGATTGCCTCAAGTGGTGGAGCACGGTAAAGGCCCTGTCCGCCTGCAGGCTCACGCCGACGAAAGCGCGCCTGTCGGTTTCAGGAATATCTGGATCAGAGAATTATGAAAAAGAAAAGTACTATAAATATGTTTTTTAACATTTTACGACATGAATAATAATTGTATTACACGCAGGGAAATGTTAGCCCGCCTGACAATGGCGCCTGCACTGTTACTGGCCTTTCGAACAGACTTGATGGCTAACGGGTATGAGAAAAAGAAGAAATGGGTTCGTTTGTTTGACGGTAAAAGCCTCAACGGATGGCATACCAATCAACAAAAAATCGGACACGGCACAGGTGGCCGCTGGCAGGTAGAAAACGGTACGTTGACGGGCGAACAGGACCCGCCCGGTTCGGGCAACGGGGGCATCCTGATGTCCGACAAGAAGTACGGCGATTTTGAACTGGAAGTGGAACTGGCGCCCGACTGGGGCGTGGACAGCGGCGTATTTATCCGCTGCAACGACCGGGGCGAATGTTTTCAGATCTATGTAGATTACCATGATCAGGGGCATGTGGCCTATATCTCAACGGAAGAAAAAGACCGGATGTATATCCGTCCGTTTTTCATCAACCGTATCTTGGATGCGAACGGCCGCTTGACCGGTTTTGAAACAAAACCGGATCCGCGTAAGGAGGCATGGGGGGAAGGTTTCCTGCGCTACAACTGTTCTCCGGAAGAATGGAAGAAGGCATGGAAAATCGGCCGGTGGAACACGTTGCGCATCCGTTGCACAGGTAAATATCCGCGCATCACCACATGGATCAACGGCGTGATGATCGCCGATTTTGACGGTGAAACATGTGCCAGCCCGCTGTACAAAAAGGAAGAACTGGCGGAAAAATTAGGAAGGGAAGGACATATTGCGTTTCAGGTTCACGGCGGAAAAGGTTCGTGGACGGAAGGCGCCAAATGCCGATGGAGAAATATAAGAGTTAAAAGTTAAGAATTAAGAGTTAAGAATACAGAACCTGTCCGACCTTGGACTGGACGGTTCAAAAAAAACAGAGTTATCATGAACAAAAATTTATTGAACAGAAGAGAGTTTCTCTCAAGCGCTGTAACGGCAGGAGCGGTTGGAACGCTCGGAACGGCGGGCGTAATGCTGTCTTCCTGTAGCCGTGATGGCAGAACATCCGGCTTGACGCCCCTGCTCCCCGAATCGAAATGGAACATTCCCGCCTCACTACCCAACAAAGCCAAAGACGGCAAACCGCTGAAAGCAGGCCTTATCGGTTGCGGCAATCGTGGGGTCGGCGTCGCCCGGGATTTCCTGTCGGCTGCACCGGACGTCTCCATTGTCGCACTGGGAGACGTGTTCCCGGACAAGTTGGAAGAGGCGCGTAAAGACCTCAACGAAAAGTTCGGTCAGGACATTCCAAAAGACCGGTGTTTTGTCGGCTTCGACAGCTATGAGAAAGTGATCGCATCAGGCGTGGATGTCGTCCTGCTGGCAACCCCGCCCGTCTTTCGTCCCGTCCATTTCAAGGCTGCCGTAGAAGCCGGGAAACATGCATTTCTGGAAAAACCGGTTGCTGTTGACCCTGTCGGCGCCCGTTCGGTTATTGCCACGTCCAGAGAAGCGCTTGCTAAAGGGCTTGTCGTGATTACCGGCACGCAACGTCATCATCAGCGAGTCTATATCGAAGGATATAAACAGGTACAGAGAGGAGTGATTGGCGAAATCCTGGCTGCCAATATCTACTGGAACACCGGCTCGCACTGGTATCGGAACAAGGAAAAAGGATGGACGGACGTAGAAGGCATGATTCGCGACTGGGGAAACTATACATGGCTGTCCGGCGACCATATTGTAGAACAGCATATCCACAATATTGACGTTATCAACTGGTTTACGGGGAAAAAACCGGTAAAAGCGACCGGTTTTGGAGCGCATCATCACCGCTCAACAGGCGACCAGTATGATATGTTTGCCGTAGATTACCTCTATGAAGGCGGTTTCCACGTCAACAGTCTCAGCCGTCAGATGGACGGTTGCTCAAACAATATTTCCGAACACATACTCGGTACAAAGGGTTCATGGTCAAGCGACGGCATCATCAAAAACCTCAAAGGAAAGATCGTGTGGCAATTCGACAACCAAAAGGAAAAAGACGAATTTAAACAGACCAATGCCTTTGTGCTGGAACACGTCAATTTCGTGAATCATATCCGCGACAACCAACCGATCAGCCATGCCGAAGCAACGGCCGTTTCCACGCTGACGGCAATCATGGGACGCATATCGGCCTATACGGGCAAAGATGTGACCTGGGACGAAATGCTCGGTTCGGACTTGAACCTGTTGCCGCCGGACTTGTCTCTCAAAAATGTGGATATGTCCAAGTACCATATCCCCGTTCCCGGGAAACCAAGTGTACGGACAAACAACCAACGATAAACAAAAAACAATACACAAAAGGGACTTTTCAGACAGCCTCGTTTAAAACTTTACTTCCGTTTCTTCCAAAGCCCTTCCATTTCCTCCAAAGTCTTACCTTTAGTTTCCGGAACCCAAATCCATACGAAGATAGCGGAAAGAACGGCCATCAATCCATAGAAACCGTAAGTAAGCCCGCTACTGAATTCCATCATCGGGGGATAAGTCGAAGAAATAAAGTAGTTGGCTGCCCATTGCGCCGCTACGGCAATCGCAACTGCTTGACCGCGAATCTTATTCGGAAAAATTTCCGAAATCAGCACCCAACAAATCGGACCCCAGGACATCATGAATGAAGCCGTGTAAATAATGATAAACACCAAAGTCCAAACGCCGATAACCTGTTTGAAAGCCAAAGCCGAAATCGCAAACATCCCAACTGCCATACCGATAGAACCCGTTACCAAAAGCGGTTTCCGTCCCCACTTATCTACCGTTACAATTGCTAAAACGGTGAAAATCACATTCACTAAGCCCATCACAATGGTTTGCAACATGGCGGCATCCGTACCGGCTCCCATACCCTTGAAGATTTCCGGAGCATAATACAAGGCGACATTGATTCCTACAAATTGCTGAAATACAGATATTAAGATACCAATAACGATAACCCCTACCCCATAAGCAGTCAATTTACTCTTCGCGGATTCACCCAGTGTAGCTTGAATTTCTTTCAGAATGGCAGTTGCCCGTTCCTTAGAAACATTGATTTTTTCCAAAACCTTCAAAGCCTTGTCATCCTGATGTATCAAACTTAAATATCGAGGCGTTTCAGGCACGAAAAACAGCAAAAATCCAAACAGCAGAGAGGGAATCGTTCCGGACAGGAACATATAACGCCAACCGGTGTCGTGAATCCATTCCGGCGTTTGCCCTTTGGCAATACCCCAGTTCACAAAATAAACGACCAACATCCCAAAGATAATGGCAAACTGGTTGAAGGAAACCAAACGTCCCCGAATGTTCGCCGGCGCAATTTCACCGATATACATCGGACAAACCGCAGAAGCCAAACCTACGCCAACCCCGCCGATGATGCGATAGAAATTGAAAGACCAAAGTACACCCATTGAACTCACCCCTTGGGTAAAAAAGGGAAATTCGGGATAAGCCGAACCCAAAGCGGCTATCAAAAATAAAACGGCCGCTATTGACAGAGAATTTTTCCGACCATAACGGGAAGATAAGTATCCGGAAATAAAACCGCCTATGATACAGCCGATTAATGCGCTTGACACCGTTGCTCCCAAAGCAAAGAAACTCAATCCGTTGGGTTCTATCAAATAAACTCTCAGCGATTCCACCGTTCCGGAAATCACCGCCGTGTCGTAGCCGAAAAGCAATCCCCCGATCGTAGCGACCAGGGTGATTGCGAAAATATAAAGCGAATTATATTGCTTTTCCATTAGACATACATATTAACAATTGCTTCGTAAAGCTCCTGTTTTCCGCTGATTTGTTTCGGTTCGCCATTCTTTTTAGCATAAGCGACCAAGTCTTCGAGCGATGATTTGCCTTCTTCAAATTTTTTGCCTTCTCCAGCATCAAAAGAAGCGTAGCGGTCGGTAAGCATTTTTTTGTAAGGCGATTGTTCCAAAATCGCGGCTGCTGTTTCCAAGGCGCGTGCAAAAGCATCCATACCGGAGATGTGGGCAATGAAAATATCGTCCAAATCGGTCGAACTGCGGCGTGTTTTGGCATCGAAGTTTGTACCGCCGTTGCCCAAACCACCTGCTTGTAAGATTACCAGCCAAGCTTGAGTTAATTCGTTGATGTCGAGGGGGAATTGGTCGGTATCCCAGCCATTTTGAGAGTCGCCGCGGTTGGCGTCGATAGAGCCTAACAGACCTGCGTCGGCTGCTGCTTGCAGTTCATGTTCAAACGTATGACCTGCCAAAGTAGCGTGATTGACTTCGATATTCAGTTTGAAATCTTTGTCTAAACCGTGTGCGCGCAAGAAGCCGATAACAGTTTCCGAGTCCACATCGTATTGATGTTTAGTCGGTTCCATTGGTTTCGGTTCAATCAGGAAAGTTCCTTTGAAACCTTTGGAGCGACCATAATCGCGAGCAATGGTCAACATTTGCGCCAAATGTTCTTTCTCCCGTTT
>BNTV01000164.1 GCA_025996865.1 Bacteroidia bacterium | reverse complement strand
AGAAGCATTAGATAAAAGAAAATCTCGGAACAGCGTGTTGAGATATCTATCAAATGAAGAAATCGTTGATAAGCAAAATAGATTTCGGAATGGGATTTATAAAACTAACATATAATATTCAGAATCCTAAAGTGTCGGTAGATTCCTTTATTCAAGAAATTGAATATGGGAGTACCTTTGCATTATATAAAAATAGAGAAGATATAATTGTACATAAAGGTAAAGATTTTAAATGGATAGATTATTCTATTCAAAAAGACAATATAGAAATAAGTGTTCAAGATAGTTTTTTTCATACGGATTTTTTCTTTGAAAAATTTATGACAATTTTTGTATATAATTTGCTCGATTTTGGATATATATATTTATGGGAGATAGATATTTCAAATTCTTCTTTTAAAAGCCAAATATGTACAAACAAAATATTTACTAAATGTGGGAAAAAATATTTTAAGGGAACTATATTTAAACCCTATTATCATTTATCAAATGAACAAAAAGTAGGACAAAGCAGAAATGTTTATTTCTCATGGTATAAATATATTAAAGAATGATGAGTGTTATCTAAAATCAAAACAAGATATTTTTGAAGAATCTCAGTTTCTGATGAAACATATTGAAGGAAAAGCAGATTTTGTTCCCAATATTACAGGCTATATTAATGATTATGAATTTATAAAACAATTAATAGACATTGGGATAGAAATATTTATGGTTAATTTTTTAATTTCTGGATTAAATTCTGTATTTCATCTAAAACAAAAATTTCCATCTATTAAAATATGGGGACATCGGATTGGTTATATTGTGATTGAAAAATATGTATCAATGCAAGTTTTAGGAGTTCTCGCTTTATTGGCAGGTATTGATTATTTACATGTTGGTACACCTACAGGTAAAGAAATAGATGAAAAAAATAATATGCTAAAAAAATTGCAAATTATTAGTCCTGATTTTTATCCAATTTTCACTAAAACAACACCCGAAATTATAAAATGTTTGTTACCTGTCTTTGATAGTAAATCCATTTATATGGCTTGTGGATATTTCAGAAATCAAAATGGGGAAATCATAGAACGGAATATAGACGAATGGATAATACATTTTAATGAAACATAGAATGATAAATCTATAAATAAACATGAGTAATAAATTTGTATTCATTGCGGCAGGTTCTTTTCATGGAAAATCATTAATTGCTCTGAAATTAGCTGCAAAATATGATTTTTCAGGTGTATTAACAACTGATATGGTGCGAAATTTTTATGCTGTTAATAATTACGGCAATAGGGTTTATTCAACATCAACTTATATGATGAAAGAAAATGACCTAAATAAGCAGAAAGATATTATTTCTGAAACAATATTGAAAGTGATGGACATTTATGAATCACGCGGAGAGAAAATGATATTTGAAGGCATGCATTTTTCCAATACATTTATAAAGACCATTAAAGATGCTCCATATTTGAAAATATTTTTGAATAATCAATCAACACCCACTGAAAGATTTGAATATAAAGGAAAAACACGCAATAAGTTTAGCGTTGAATTTGCATCAAAAAAAAATCAGTTAGGATACAAAGATACACTATATTATAAATATGAATCACGCATTATAGAAATACATGAAAATCTAAAAAATATTTGTCTGAAAAATGGGTTTATCATTATTAATTACGCAAATATGGATGAAGCAATTGAAAAATGTGAAAAGTTAATGGATGAATATTTCCTAACGTAAATTAATAATTTCTCATCCATTTATCTTTCCAGTAATCTGCATTATCTTTTCCAAGACTTGTTGAAACAAGATATTCTCATCCACAATCATTTGCCCCTGTATCTCCGCATAATCCCTTTCCCATTCCGACATCAATTCCGCAGGCGGTATCGGATTCAAATTCGGCGGAAAATGCGAAGCATAATCCACACCACCTAATTTTGAAAACCGTTCTCGATGAGCAACAATAGATTTATACAGTTCTTTGTCGGCTATGGCTTTATCGGCATATTCCGTTTGAGCAATCCTGTAAATGTCATAGAAATGACGGCTTTTGCCTTTTATCTTCATTTTTTCTTTCGGGCGTTGGTGTTCTTCATGCAAAAGGAACAATTTTTCCAGAAAAGTCCGTTCGGGATTAACACAACGAATTTGTATGTCTTCATCGGCAAACGGCAAATCTGAAAATGTTTCGCCAATCATTGACCGGAACGAGCGCACAGTAGAAGGTTCCATCATCGAACGGCTACCGATTTCCAACAGCACACGCGGTTGCACATAAGCCGAATATTGCGTAACGGTCGGATAGCGTACTTCTATTTTCACTGGGTCGTCATCGGGGGCTTTTTCATCTGTAACAGCAAGACGAACGTCTTTAAATCCCTCATCATCAAAGGCTTTTTGCAATGAAAGCAGAAAATCGTTTGAAATATATTTGCTTGAAGCATCTTTCAGTTTTCCAACCTGTGTCCGGCTAATATCTCCTAGAAATCCGAAAAATTCGCGGTTAATCGCCAAATCTATGTCTTCACTGAATCGGTCAATCAATCCCCACGCCTTACTCAAGGACGTACCTCCCTTAAATACAGTGTGTTGTGCAATTTCCATTTGAGTAATCAAACGCAAAGTTTGCACTACCCACCAATCTTTTTCGATGATAAACAATTCAAACTTGTGCCTTTTCCTGACATCTTCTAAAGTTTTTAATTTTTCATCTAAGTTTAGTTGATTCCAATTCATTGATTTTCAGGTTTCATAATTGCTTTATTCATAATTTCACGAATCCAAAGCGGTGCATATTTCATATCATGCGCGACATACTTCGGATTTTCTTTCTTCAAATGATTTACCACTTTTTCTATTTCGTAATCGGTTATTCTGTCTTTCCGAATCGACTTCAATGCCTGAATAACCAAGGTACTGATTTTTCCTTTCGATGCTAAATTCTTCGGCGATGTCTTTTTGAAAATAACAGTCCCGCCGTCTATCTGTAATTTTCGCGGACTCCCGTCGGTCAAATAAATCCTTTTTGCAGGCACTTGTGTGGATAAGCCGAGTAAATTTTCAGCTAATAATCCGGTAGGAATTATTTTTGCATGGTCGCGTTTAACAATAGCCTTTACTATATCATCCGAAGTGGGAGGAATATCCCCCAATAAATCACTCTTTTTAGGAATAGCATACGTGCCTCTGCCTACGCGCAAAATCTTTTTCTGCTCAACTAAACGCTCAAGCGCTTTATTGCATGCTTTGTAATTGCCGAATTTAAGAAAGTCATTTGTGAAAAAAACTTTTTTACGTTTTGCCAATTGCATATTCCTAAATATTTTATATTCAATGCTATAATCCATATTTACTATTGATTCTTGTCGCAAAAGTAGTAAACTTTTGCGACAAGAACAAACTTTAAACAATATTTCTTCAGTTTGCACGCTATACTTACTTTATTCTGTCAAACCATCCAATTTATCCACCGCATCCCGCTTGCTCTTGTCTATGACTTTCGCATAAATCTGAGTAGTCTTTATATCGGAATGTCCCAAAATCTTACTAACCGTTTCAATCGGCACTTCCAAACTTAACAGCAAGGTTGCGTTCGTATGTCGTGCAACATGAAAAGTTACTTTCTTCTTTATCCCTGCCGTAAATGCCCATTGTCGCAACTGTAAATTCACATATCCGCCACCCGGAAACTTGAAAACCGAATCATCATCTTTTGCATCGCCTCTTTCCGGCAAATACTTTACCGCCGACTTGCTAATCGGCAAATATTCCTGTTTTTCTGTTTTCTTTTGAACATAATTGATAAACATACTCCCGCCGTTATCTCTTTGTAACTTTCCCCATGTAAGCCCTTTTACATCGCTGAAACGCAACCCGCTGAAACAGGCAAACAAAAAGCCGCTTTTGATATTTGGATAAAAACAGGGCGTATTGACAAGCGTATTCACTTCTTCTATACTCAGGTAACACACTTCTGTAGTCAGTTTTTTTGGCTTGTTCTCCGATTTAATCTGCTTAAAAGGGTTGCTATCGGCGATTTCGTCCGAAATGGCGCTGTTGATAACCGTTTCCAAATTTTTCATATACCCCCATTGTGTATTGACCGACAAGCGTTTCCCATTGTTGGCATTTACAGCAGTTTTCAGGTATTCAACAAATCCTTGACAGTAGTTTTGTCTATTTCTCTAAATGCCGTTTTTGCGCCACTGTAAATTTTCAAGTGATGTGCCAACGCTATGTAAGACATGCAAGTACCTCGTTTATCGCCACCCGCTTTTGTCCGTTTTTTCTCTGCCAATAGTTGCACATACTCAATTAAATTGACTTTTGACCGTACCGACCCCATAGAAAAACCATGCCGGTTGTTTTGCAGTTCCACAATCTTTTGGGCTTTGATGGCATTGGCAAGTTTCCATGTTTCCCGATTGGCTTCCTTGTTTGTTGCGAAAGTTTCGGGAACTAAATACAGTTTCAGAAACTCGTATTCCCTTTTCCCCTCGAAATAAAAATCCAGATAAAGCGATTGATTGCCGTTGGATAGTTTTTTTATCCTCAATCGTATTGGCTCTTTGACTTTTGATATGCCTTTTGTTCTCTTTTCCATTGCCGTAATTATTAAGATGATGCAAAGGTAAATGTATTATTTGTAAGCAACAAGTATGAGTAACAAAATTAAAAAATTCAAATAACAAGTAAGTAACAAAATAAGGCTCAAAAATATCAATCGAAGAGAAATCAAAGTTTTGTTTTTGGCTTTTAATTTTAGATATAAATAATTGATTTACAGATATTTTATTTCTGTTATTTGGCTTTTGTTTTGAGGTTGGTTATTTTTGATTTTTTGGGTTTGCTATTCAAGAATAACAGCAAATCGCTATTTTATATTGTGTGTATTTGTTACGCTTTTTTATCATGGGCACAAAAATTATATCTTCGATTGCAAATGTATGAAAATTATTCCGAATAGAAAACAGGAATGTTTAAAATTATTATCGTCCTGTCTCCATTCGTTCGTTTTGTAAACGAGTAGAGACAGGACGATTCTTTAATTAATACTGCAATTCTCCCGTAAAATCAGCGCTGACATCCTTGCCTGCCAAGCCGTCGGCAAAACCTTTGTAGGCATGCTTGCGGGCATAATCGGCATCCCAAAGATTCGGCGCATCATTCGTCAACCAGTATTCGTGTTCCTTTTCGTTGTCGGAAATTCCCCAAACGGTGATTCCGTAGCGTTGCGCTTCGGGAATGTATTTAGTGTATGCCTGGGCGACAAAACGATACAGGTCTGCTTGCTGTGCATATTGTTCAGTAGTTGGCGCAACAGGCGAAGATGGATTTTCATCACTGGAAATTTTAATGTCCAATTCCGAAATCTTTATCAGCTTGCCGGTGGCAGCCAGTTTCTGGAACATTTTTTCAATCGCTGTTGTATCCGACCAGTTGATGTTCAAGTGCATTTGCGTGCCGATTCCGTCAATCTTTGCGCCCTGGCTTTCAATGTACTGTACGTAGGTAATCAGTCCGTCGAGTTTGGCGCCGCTGGCCGATTCCAGATTGTAGTCGTTGATAAAGAGTTTGGTATCGGGATCGGCTTGCCGTGCCCATTTGAAAGCTTTTACCGCATAATCTTTGCCCAGATAATATTGCCAGTAGAAAACGCTTGTTGCGGACAGGTCTTCCGAACCTTCGCGCAATGTTCCGTTTTCGTTCATCGGCTCGTTTACAACATCCCAAGCTGCTATTTTTCCTTTGAAATGTGTGGCAACATCTGTAATGTACTTGTTTAATACATCTTCAAGGATTCTTGCCTTTTCTTCCTTGGGTTTGTCAATGATGATAGGTCCTGCCCTTAATGCCGGCGCTGAAGCGACGGCTTTTTCCACCACTTTAACATCATCCACAAAATAAGTGACTCCTGCTACTTTTCCCAAATCGAAACTGAATTTTACGGCACGTACACCTTCTTTATATTCTGGCGTAAAGTCGAATGAGATTTGTTTCCATGTAGAATTTGTATCAAACAAAGCGCCTGAGCCTGTTCCGTCCCAGTTCATCCATGGCCATTCATTCGTAAATCCGGGGAAGGAAATGCGCCCCTTGCCGTCAATGTCCGATTTAATCCAGAACGACATGGTGTAAGTCTTGGCCGGATCAAGCATTATTTCTGCGCTTTGGAACTGCAAATCCCATTCGTTGGCGGAACTTGCGCTTGCAATGCCCTGTAATCCGTAGTTACCTTCAAATTTGGCATCAGCCGTAACCGTAACGCCGCCTCCGGCATTGGACGCTGTCCAGTCGGTCAGATCGCCTTTTTCAAAATTGCCGTTGGAGATGTAGTTTACTTCTGCAGGTGCAGCGTCCAAGTCAATAACGCTGAGCGAATTGATGTCCACATAATAAACACCGGGTACTTTTCCCATGTCGAATGCCATTTTGATGGCATTGGAAACTGCGGTAAACGGTACATTGGCTTCGGCTGCATTGTCCCACACTTCATCATAAGTGATTTCCGTCCAGGCGCCGGAGGTGCTGAATAAAGCTCCGCCATTTACCCATGGATAATTATTCGCCATACCGGTAAATGATACGCGGGCTTGACCGGCAGCTTCCGATTTGACATAGAATGAGAAGCGATAGGCATGTCCCGACACGGCCGGTATTTCCGGGCTTGTCAATTGGGTATCCCATTCGTTTCCAGCTGTCGTTGTCGCAAAACAGATAGCGGGTCCGTTGTTAAGCCCGGCGCCTTCGACGATAGTTATCCCGCCGGCATTGTTCCGGTTCCAACCGGTGAAAGAACCGTCCAACAGGGCGCTTACGTCCAATTGGCTTTCACCCGGGGAAGGAATGATTTCCGGTGCGATCAGTGAATTTAAGTAGCTGGCTTTTTGCTGGTTGTGCCATACAAGCGTATGTCCGTACACAGTCAGCCCTGCTTGCCGCAGCGTCTCAATGATTGGATCTGCTTTGGAAAAATCCGTATTTCCGCTGTTGTCCATCAACGACGATTGCTTCATCTCGTTGCCCGGCGTAATTTCCTTGAAATTCTGATTGACGAGGTTACGGTAAGTCGCATCGTTCATATACAGGTTGAAATCAATACCGACACCGAGTTTGAAAGTGGTGTAAGCGGTAAGCGCTTCGTAGCGGGAAATTTTTTCTTGTAACTGCAACGGCAAATCCTTAGCGGCAGGATGCGTGTAGGGGTCTCCCCATTCCATCTTTTCATCGTAACACGAATTTAAACCTAAAATTAATGTTACAAGTGCAAATGGTATAATGTTTTTTAATTTCATAATATACATATTTTTTAATTAATTATTCATCCGGAAAATCACTGTAAGTAGGCGTGTTCAAAGACACTACGCGAATATTGTCGAAATAAACTTTTTCGGTTGAAGGAACAGGGTCGAAAACATCCGAAATCCCGCTGTTTTCAAACCAAGGTCCTGACTGTTTGTAAGAAGCGGAAGACATTTGCGTGATTACATCGCCGAGTGTTTTTTCCTTCAAAATCAGCGCTGAGGCCAAACGGCAGAGTAACCGTAAACCAAGCTCCCGGATTAACAAATGCTGCCTTGTCGTATTTTCCGTCAACATAAACAGGTTGATAAATCATGCAATATCTGGAAGAACCCCAGCCATCTGCTACTGCAAACCGGATTATTCCCGAATTCCATTCGCCTTCTACATAAACATCCATTTGTATTCCGCAATCATTGGCCGGAGTTGAAGCGGGAATGGCAGACATGATAGTCATTATAACATTGGAATTAAGCCAGAAACGCTGATCGGAATTGGCCGCAAGACTTCCTGTTGAATTAAAAACCTGGTAACTTCCTTGTGATTGTGGCTTTTTACCGGCGGGAATGACTGACGTCAAAGCCTCATTGTCTATGCCTGATCCCCAAGAATAGTTTTGCACATCATCAAAGTTGTGTATTAAACCTTTCCTGTAATTGAAGCAGGCAGGTGAATAAGCGCCGCCATTCGCGCCAATAACCAAGATTGAACCACCGTCGGGCGAAATGCCTGCCGGCACGGTAACGGTCACTTCCGTACCTTCTTCATTCGACGAAAATGTCGTTGCCTGTACACTGCCCGGAAATTCTACTTTTGTCACTTCCTGCAAACCTTTGCCTGTAATCACAATCACATCGCCGGCAGCGGGCATTGTATGTGAAACGTTTGTGATACTTGGGGCTGCGGCTCGAACATCAAATGTATAGGTGT
>BNTV01000163.1 GCA_025996865.1 Bacteroidia bacterium | reverse complement strand
TATTCCTTTGGGGCATTTTATCAATAAATCTTGACCGCGTTTTGAAACACTTTCAATTTCAATAAGTTCTTTTTTATTGTTTTTCAACAATATAGTAGTCTGGAAACCTTTACACTCGTCAATGCTTGACGGAATATCAGAATTGCCTGCACCTGACAAAATGAAATATTTTTCAAAAATCTTTCCATCAACAGAATGTTCTTTTATTTTTTGAAAAGAAAGCGACTTTGTATGTTTTTTGTCAGTGCTTTGTTTTTCGCCATACGTTAAAAGCAATTCCAAATAAGATTTAAACCATTCGTATGAGTATTTGTTGGTTTTCAATTTTTCAACCAACGATTTGCGCTCTTTTATAATGTCCTGTTCCGCTTTAACTCGTTTTGCTATTTCTTCTTGTAATTCTTCTTCTGTTAGTTCTTTATCTTTTGCATCTATTATATTTTCCTTTAATATTGCAATTTTATTTTCTGTTATGGTTGCTTTATCCAAATTTTCAATATAATTTTCTAATTTTTGGTTTGTAGTATTGTTCTCATAATTATTTTCTCTGCCGTAATTTGAAAAATAACCACCTGTGTCATAACTTGTTCGTGGGGCATTCCGCTTTTGGTCTTCTTCTATCAATCGTGCAATATAATCTGCGGTGTATCCATTTGTAACTTGTCGTATTTTTTCTTCTTCCGGAATATTCTGTACAAACTTCAAAAAACTAATCAATGATTCAGTCTCAAAACTTGTAACGTCATAAACTTCTGCCAATTCACTAATGGTTATTTCATTTGGGGCGACAAAATTGCCATCTTTATTTAGTAGCCATTTAGAAGTACGCAAACGAAGTGATTCAGATGAATTGAAATAACCTTTTCTATAATACCTTTGGCGGTTATTCTCAAAATAATTCAAGTGAATTTTTAATAATGAATTGCAATGAATTTTACATAAAACGCACCACAGATTTTTTGACTTATCAATGTCATTTTTTTCAACAATGAAGCCTATTATTTCTTTACAACCATCTACATATTTATCATTAATTTCATCTTGTTTACACAACAAATATTCAGTTTCTTGAAGTAATTCCAATTGTTCAAATTGAGATTTATTCTCAATTTTTCGAGGTAATATTCTTGGGAACTCACTCACTTCCAATTTTGATAAAAATTCTTTCAATTTGTCTTTATCATCAATAAATCTATCTTCTCTCTTTATGAAATCATAATGAATATCTAAATCCACAAATTTTGTATCAGGTTTTGTTTCAAAATATTTTTGTAAATTGTCTGATTTATAATAAATTTCGCTTGCTTTACCCAATCCTTTTTCTCCCTGTGTTTCGTATTGAATAAAAGAATACTTTTTTAATATATTTATCAAATCAAGTTTTTTGCCTTCTGTTGAGCATTCCTCTGAATTGTAATAACCAAAAATTATTGGGAAATAAGTTTCTGTTTCAAATTTCCCGTTATCAATCAATGGCAAAATTTCTTCTCTAATTATATCAGACCAATTTGGTTTGCGTATATTCAATTTTTGCAAAAACTGAAAGACAATTTGGTCTTTAATAAACAAGTCTTTCACGGTTGGGTAATTTGTATTTTCAACAGGCAAAAACACATTTTTAGGTAAGACTTGTTTTTCTTCTCTTGTTCTAATAATAGGCAATTCTTTTATATCTTTTTCGCTAATAATGCCTGCGATTTCATTTTCTTTTGTTTCTGTATTAGGTTTAACGTCACAAAAAACTTTATAAAAGTCAATTAGCCATTCATCTGATTGTTCTTCTAAAAAATTCTCATTTAATTTCAACCTTGATAAAAAATAGTTTAAATCAATGGCAGGAGTTGATAATGTTGAATGTAAAAAATCATATAATTCTTTTGTTTTATCAGCTGTTATGTTAGCAGAAACCCAACTTGTGCGATTAAATAATGATTGTAACTGTTTTTTTGACATCAATTTTACTAAATCTTGACTACGAATAAGCATACTATCTTTTACATTTGCAAAAGCATCATCGTTTGTAGGCAATAGTAATTCACTACTTTGCAGTTTTGCTAAACATTTTTCGTAAAATAAAGCATAAATGGAATTGGTCTTTTTATCGTTCTTGAATGGAAATATATCATTGTAAAAATCGACATCAATATACCCATTATCTCTTAATAGCACCAAACTATCTGCAAATAAATTTGCTAATTCTTCCAAAAGAATTTTATTGTTGGGATCATCTTTGTCTATATGCTCTCTTGTATGAGTCGCTAATTTGAAAGGGGCGTGTAAAGCAAAAGACAGATTTGTTTCATCTTTAGTTGGGAAGAATACATATAAGGGCTTTTGTAATGAAATAATTTTACCGTCATTAATGCCAAATACTATTTTAACTGTTAAATTCTTATTTTTTACATTTACTTCTTTACTCAAATATAGGTACTTGCCTATAATTTCATCATTTTTCTTGATTGTTAAAATATTGTCTTTTTCTGTTTTCTTGTAAATAACGGTTTCGTTGTCTATGATAATTTTTAATTCTGTGATATTATTCAAAAAAATGATTTCATCTCCGTTGATATTTTTAAATTTTTCTGACAATAAGTTATATAAATCACCGCTTTTTAAGGGCAATGTAATGATTGTGTCATCTATACAGAAATTTTCATTATTTATATTGGGAATAAATTCCTGTAAAATTGAAACGTCAAATTTTCCGCTCTGTATTCTCGGTTCATCGGTAATTGCATATACCGACTTAAATCCAATACCATACTTGCCTATTGCATTTTCTTTTTCTTTTTTTCTTTCGTTTGAATTGCCAAGACCATAAGTTGATATTGCCACAATATCTTCTAAATTAAATAAGCGTTTAGAATTATGAGAAAAAATCAATTTATCTTCCAGCAATTCAAAGCTAACTTTATCGGCAATTTCATCTTCTGCATTTTGTAATAATTCAAACATAAAATGTTGAGAATCAGTATAATTACCTTCTCCAAGCATTTTGTGCGAATTATCCCCATTTTTTACCATCAACTCCTTTTGACGTTTGTGGTCTTTTGCAATTTCTTTTAATTTTGCAATTTCTGAATCATTTGTCCTATTTTGTTCTTCTTTTGTAGCCATTTTATTTGCTGATTTCAATGTATCAACTATTTCTTTTTTCAATTTAACAACCACCTTCACAATAACATCCTTCTCCTCCGTCCGGCTTTCTGCAATCATTAAAGTAAGCGCAACCAATGTATTATTTTCTATCAGCCGCAATCCGTTGGGCTTGTATAAAATACCGTTCTTTTCTAAAAACCACAGGAAAAGAAATGCCGCAATCCGCTTGTTGCCATCGCTGAACGAATGATTTTTCGTAACCAGATAGAGCAACATCGCTGCCTTTTCTTCGATACTCGGATACAAATCTTTGCCGTCGAAAGTCTGGTAAATCGTATTTACGGAATTGGGTGCCTCGTTGAGATTTTACTCGATACCCAACAGAGATAATTACATCCAGATTATAAAGTTGTACGATTGAAGTTTGTGTTTTACCTTCCATAGCACCGTGTGGAGTGGTATATGCAAATTTTGCACATACCAAACGAACATCTAATTCAGCAACGCCATCGGGCGTTTGATAGATGACAATCTCGCCTTTATTCTTTATTTCCTGATGCATATCCTTAAATTTTTGATTTTGCCTGCAAAGATGCAATTATGAATGAGATTTGTTGATATCTTACGGCTTCAACACCACCCCAATATTCTTCTTCCCGTCAATCTTAATAACCACCGGCTTTTCAAACCGGACAAGGCGGAGAAATTTCGTTTCTTTCGTCGCCGGTTGTGCATTGAGAAACGCTTCATCAAAGATTCCATCGCCTTCAATATAAGGATTTATGGTGAAATAACCGACCCCGAAAGAAGTCAGATTGTGGAAAAAATGCGTTCCCTGACTGGGTTCAATCCGGTAATTTTCCAAGCCCGATTCGACAATCACACGGGCATTTGAAATATGCGGCCACTTCACCGGAATCCCTAACCACGGGTCGCTCGAACCCCAGCGGCCGGGGCCGACCAACACGTAATTCCGTTCTTCCTCAATCATTTCCTGATTAAGTTGGTCTATTTCTTTTGCAATCTGTTGATTATTTTCCGCGCTGAATTCTGCTGTTTTCACATAGATGATGTCATACACATCATTGGTAATTCCATGTCCCAGCGCATGTACCGATTGGAGCAGGCAATTTTCTTTCTTCTCGTTCAGCAAGTTTTCCCCGATGATTTCCTTGCTGTCCACAATCGGCCGTAACTGCAACAGGTAAAAATTGCCGACAACGCCTAAACCGGTGATTTTCTCCAAATTAACCGCAAACTCAATCTCAACGGGACGCCCGATTTCCGTCTGTCCAAGTTTCAAAACATAGTCCAGAATGCCGGCCAAAGGAAAAACATCATTATGCAAAACGCCCGAAAATGTAATCACTTTCCGGTTCGGCCCCGGATAATAACCGTCCAACAGTATTTGATCCTGCGGATTGTAAGTCGATGAAATATATTGGATAGTTCCGTCTTTATCTGCTTCTTTGATAGGAATTTCCAATAAATTGCAAGCATCATTCCGGGTGATTTTATCATTTTGGCCGGTAGCCAGATCCAAAGCGTAAAACTTGGTTTGGGTTTCCTTTAATGCAAATTCCAAAGTGCTGGTTTGCAAAATGTTATTCGGATACTTCGGCGAAAAACGAAGGGTAATGCCTCCGTCCACAATGTATTTTCCCAAACCCAAAGCCACATTGGCAATGCCTTCTTCACCTTTTTCATCACCAATCGGATAAAAGTTCAGGGAACGGGCTACGCCGGAAATATTTGGATAACAGCGTGTTCCGTAAACCTGCCCAACCATTTCCTGTAGGACAATCGCCATTTTTTCCTGATCAATCAAATTCTGGGTTGCCGTCATATACGCTTTGCTATCCCGGTAAAACACAGAAGCATACACTCCTTTTATGGCGCTTCCCACCCTGTTCAACAATTCATATTTATCGGAAACATGAGGTATCATATAAGTCGTATAAATTCCGGCAAAAGGCTGATAATGAGAATCTTCCAATAAACTTGAAGAACGCACGACAATCGGGGTTTTTACCACCTCAAAAAACGTAAGCATGTCTTCAATCAGCCGGTTGGGAAGACTTGCACGGAGAAAATACCTGAAAATCTCCTCGTCGGGAAGATCTTGTAAGGCAATGTGATACAAATCGTTCGTTTCCATAAACTCATCGAAAATATCCGTGCAGAGCACAACGGTTTTAGGAACCCTGACGCCTGTATCCGGGAACAATTGATTCAATTCATTGGCATGATGCTTAATCATTTGGCTGATAAAAGCCAAGCCGCGACCTTTTCCGCCCAGGGAATCATTGCCGATCCGGGCAAAATGAGAATATTCGTCGAAACGGTCTTTTTCAAATACAGCCACAACTCCCGAATTTTTCATCTGACGGTATTTGACTATGGCATTGAATATTACTTGACGGGCTTCATCCATGTTCACATAATCCGACACATCGACGCCTTTTAAAAATTCAGCAATCGGAAAAATAGCGCGGGAATAAAAAAAGCGCGAAAAATGGTTGCGCGACAAGTGATAAACCAAGGAATCATCGGGAATATGGAATATTTTCTTCTGCAAATCTTGCAATGAAGTAATGCGCGCGATTTCAGCTTTCGTCTGCGGATTCAGAATGATAAAATTGCCAAAACCAAAATTATTCATAATCTCTTTCCGCAAATCCTGCGGGAAAGTTTTGGAATTTTTATCGATAAAACTGCAACGCAATTCATCGGCAAATCGTTTATTGGAAACTTCCGACGAATCGAAGATAATCGGTACAAAACGGTCAATATTCCGCACCATACAACCGAATTTGTAGCCTGCATACGCATCTTTCACTCCATGTTTGCAGAAACTCATATCACAAACAATGCCCAAAGTATGGTCTTTGTATTTAAGATATAATCCTTCGGCCTCTTCATAAGAACGCGCCAACAAAATTTTAGGGCGTCCACGCATCCGAAGCGTCTGTTGGTGCGCATTCAACGCTTCTTTTGAAAACTCTTTGGATTGTTCGAGGACAAATTTATAGAGGTGCGGCAAAGCCGACGAATAGAAACGGATGGAGTCTTCGACCAGCAAAATGGTTTGTACGCCTACCGATGCAATATCGTCGTCCACATTCATCTTATCTTCAATCAATTTGATAATGGCCAGCAACAATTCGGCATTTCCCAACCAACTGAAAACGTAGTCGATGGAACTCAAATCTTCCTGCGACATTCGTTTGGTGACTTCGCGCGAAAAGGGCGTCAAAACCACAATGGGAATTTTGGAATAAAGCAATTTAATCCGGTTGGCGCCGGCGAAAATATCCGTATCATCCATGTTCGGCATACAGATAACGAGGTCAAAACTCATCTGGCGCATGGCAAAGATGGCTTCTTTTTCGGTTGCCACCTGGGTGAACCGGGGGGGGTACCGGAGGCTCAAAGACGTGTATTCGTTAAATATCTGTTCGTCAATCCTACCGTCGTCTTCCAGCATAAAAGCATCATATTTGGTAGCAATTAGTAAGACATTGAGGATTCTTTTGTTCATTAGACTGGCAAAAGAGGTATCTTTAAAAACTAAGCGATCGATGTTAATTCCTTGCTCCATTTGTTTGTTTTTTCATTATTATGTTGTAATTTTGCGGCGTACAAAAGTACAAAAATTAAATGGAAAAATCTTATAAATTATTTTATTATGAAAACTGAATTGATTCTTCAGTCTCTTGAAGCCAAGCATCCGGGAGAACACGAGTATTTACAAGCTGTAAAAGAAGTTCTTCACTCCATTGAAGACGTTTATAACGAACATCCTGAGTTCGAAAAAGCAGGAATTATCGAACGAATCGTAGAACCCGACCGCATTTTCACTTTTAAAATACCTTGGGTGGACGATAACGGAAAAGTCCAGGTAAACATCGGTTATCGGGTGCAATTCAATAACGCCATTGGTCCTTACAAAGGCGGAACGCGCTTTCACGCTTCAGTAACACTCTCGTCCTTAAAGTTTTTAGGTTTTGAACAAACGTTCAAAAACGCATTGACCACCCTGCCGATGGGCGGTGGAAAAGGCGGTTCGGATTTCAGCATCCGTGGAAAATCCAATGCGGAAGTCATGCGTTTTTGCCAGGCATACATTATGGAATTGTGGCGGCATATAGGTCCGGATACCGATGTGCCGGCGGGAGACATCGGCGTCGGTTCGCGTGAAATCGGTTATATGTACGGCATGTTCAAGAAATTAGCCCGTGAAAATACGGGTACTTTCACCGGAAAAGGTTTGGATTACGGCGGATCGTTAATTCGTCCGGAAGCAACCGGATTCGGGGGAATTTATTTTGTAGTTAACATGTTGAAAGAAAAAGGTTTGGACATCAAAGGCAAAACCGTTGCCGTTTCCGGTTTCGGAAACGTGGCTTGGGGAGCTGCGTTGAAAGCATCGCAATTAGGTGCAAAAGTCGTTACCATCTCAGGGCCTGACGGTTATATTTACGATCCGAACGGTATATCGGGAGAAAAAATCAATTATATGTTGGATCTCCGGGCAACGGGCGACGACATCGTAGCGCCTTATGCCGAAAAATACGGCGTCGAATTTTTCCCGGGCAAGCGTCCCTGGCAACAAAAAGTCGATATCGCGCTTCCTTGCGCCATTCAAAACGAATTGGACGACAAAGACGCTCAACTGTTGATTAACAACGGTGTAACTTGCATCGCCGAAATTTCCAATATGGGTTGTACGGCTGAAGCCGTCGATTTAATGGTTGAGAAAGGCATTTTATTCGCTCCGGGTAAAGCGGTCAATGCAGGCGGCGTTGCCACTTCCGGCTTGGAAATGAGCCAGAATGCCATGCACCTTAGTTGGACGGAAGAGGAAGTCGATGCCAAACTGCATCAAATCATGAATGACATTCACCAACAATGTGTTATCTATGGCAAGCAACCGAACGGATATATTAATTATGTGAAAGGCGCTAATGTGGCGGGCTTTATGAAAGTGGCGCAGGCTATGATGGCGCAAGGAGTTGTGTAGGAAATTGAATCCTCCCGGATCACTTGCGCAACTCAATGCACCCGTTGCATTGTAAGCCTTCGCTCCTCCGCATCTTGCCCAGTTTGCCCGCTCACCTTACCTTTGCCCAAAAAAAAGAAATGCACAAACCAAGCAAACGCAGATTAAGTACAGAGGAAGGCTTCGCCATCATTGCGAG
>BNTV01000162.1 GCA_025996865.1 Bacteroidia bacterium | reverse complement strand
CAACTCAAAATCCCGCCCCAAATATTTCTCCCGAACCACCGGATTCGCCGCCAATTCTTCCGCAACTCCCTGATACAGAACTTTTCCCTCAAAAAGCAGATAAGCCCGGTCGGTTATGCTTAACGTTTCGTGCACATTATGGTCGGTAATCAGGATACCGATGTTTTTGTGTTTCAGCTTCCCTACAATCTGTTGGATATCCTGCACGGCAATCGGGTCAACGCCGGCAAAGGGTTCGTCCAACATGATGAATTTCGGATCAATGGCCAAGCAGCGTGCAATTTCAACCCGCCGGCGTTCCCCACCCGACAACTGGTCGCCCAAACTTTTACGGACTTTCTGCAAACCAAATTCGGCAATCAAACTTTCCAATTTCTCTTTTTGATAATCTGCCGGATGTTTTGTCATTTCAAGAACGGCGCGAATATTGTCTTCTACCGACAGTTTCCTGAAAACCGAAGGTTCTTGCGCCAAATAACCAATTCCATTCCGCGCACGCATGTAAACCGGAAATTTGGTGATTTCCTTGTCATCCAAAAAAATTTTCCCCTCATTGGGCGTTATCAAACCGACCGTCATGTAGAAAGTCGTCGTCTTTCCGGCTCCGTTAGGTCCCAATAAACCAACGATTTCACCTTGTTTTACATCAATCGAAACATGGTTTACAACTGTCCTGTTTCTATATCGTTTCACTAAATTTTCGGTGCGAAGTACCATTTTTTCCATGAAATCATTCCATTTTGGAAGCAAAAGTAATAAAAAAAATGATTACATTTGCAGTTGAAAACGATTTGAATGATTTTATTAGTAGAATGAAGGCATTAGAGAAATTCGGAGAATATGTGATTCTGATGTTGAAAGCGCTTACGATTCCTGAGCGTTGGAGTGTATTCTTCCGGCAGACATTAAAAGAAATCCATAAATTAGGAGTAGATTCGTTGTGGATTGTCATTTTCATATCCATATTTATCGGAGCGGTTATAACCATACAGGTTTCTTTGAATATTCAATCCCCGCTTATTCCTGATTTTACAGTAGGTTACATCGCCCGCGAAGTAATCCTGCTCGAATTTTCCTCGACGATTATGTGCTTGATTCTGGCCGGAAAAGTGGGTTCGAATATTGCTTCCGAATTAGGAACCATGCGCGTTACCGAACAAATCGACGCGCTTGAAATTATGGGCGTAAATTCGGCTAATTATCTGATTTTACCGAAATTAGTGGCATTTATCATATTTATTCCCGTTTTGGTCATTTTCAGTATGTTTTTCGGAATCATCGGTGGATACCTGATTGCTTTCACTACGGATATGATAACGATTGCCAAATATGAATACGGCCTGCGATATTGGTTTGTACCCTATTATATCGGATATTCTATTGTAAAATCAATGGTATTTGCTTTTTTGATTGCTTCAATTGCCTCTTTTTTCGGATATTATGTAAAAGGAGGCGCTTTGCAGGTCGGTAAAGCCAGTACGGATTCTGTAGTGACGAGCAGCGTGTTGATTTTGACTTTTGACTTGATAATGACTCATTTAATGCTTACTAAATGATAGAAGTACAACATTTATACAAATCCTTCGAGGAAAAGGAAGTGCTGAAAGATATTTCAGCAATTTTCGAAAAAGGAAAAACGAATTTGATTATAGGCCGAAGCGGTTCGGGAAAAACAGTTTTGATAAAAAACCTGATTGGGTTGATTCGTCCCACTTCCGGAGAAATATTGTACGACAAGCGAAATTTGATCGCTATGGCTAAAAAAGAACTGAAAACGCTCCGTCGCGAAATGGGTATGTTGTTCCAAGGTTCGGCCCTTTTCGATTCGATGACCGTTTTGGAAAATGTGATGTTTCCCCTGACCATGTTTACCCGCAACAATTGGAAAGAGCGGGAAAAAAGAGCCAAATTTTGTTTGGAAAGGGTAAATCTGACGGATGCGGACAATTTATACCCGGGAGAAATCAGTGGTGGAATGATGAAACGAGTCGCTATCGCACGGGCGATTGCAATGAATCCGGACTATTTGTTCTGCGACGAACCCAATTCGGGATTAGATCCGAAGACTTCCCTGCTCATTGACGACTTGATTCACGATATTACCAAAGAATATAACATAACTACGGTAATCAACACCCACGATATGAACTCGGTAATGAACATCGGCGAAAAGATTATGTTTATTAACGAAGGGCGAAAAGCCTGGGAAGGAACGAAAGACGAAATCATGACATCAACGAACACGGAATTAAACGATTTCGTTTTTGCCTCCGATTTGTTCAAAAAAGTAAAAGAAGTAGAAAATTATAACAATGAAGAAGGTTAATCTGAAAACAGGAATATTTTTCATTGCAGTCATTTTATTTACTGCCTGTGCAAGAAAACAATACATTGTAAAAAATATCGAAGTTTCCCGCGTGGAAATGAACAGTACGTGGGAACCGGCAACAAATACCGGAATGCGGATATTGGTCAATTCCCTCAAAACGACAATGACTGAGGAAACTCAAAAAGTCATCGGAACAGCCAATAGAACATTGACCAAAAGCAAGCCCCAAAGTTTATTAACCAACTTCACCGCCGATGCAATGCTGTACTACGCTTCCGGCTTGTGGGGAACAGTCGATTTTGCGGTAATGAATATTGGTGGAATCCGCAACACCTTGAATCAAGGAGAAATAACAATCGGTGATATGTACGAAATCTTTCCGTTCAACAACCGGCTTGTCTTACTCGAATTACCGGGAAAAGCGGTTGAAGAATTTTTCGATTCCGTAGCAAAATCCGGAGGAGAAGGTCTATCGAAAAACATGGAAGTAATAATTGAAGATAAAGCCGTTAATTCGTTGAAAATCGGTGGAAAAGCGGTTGATGAAAATAAAATTTATCGCGTGGCTGCCATTGATTATCTGGCCGAAGGCAACGACGGAATGGAAGCGCTTACGAAAGCCGTAAAAGTTACGGATTCAAACAAGCTTCTCCGGGACGTTTTGATAGAATATGTTAAAAAACAAACCGCTGAAAATAAAGTGATTGACTCGAATTTGGATAACAGAATAACTATCAGAAAATGAAAGCAATAGATACCCCAAAACCCCCTAAAGAGGGTTTTTTCCGCAACATAATAAACAAACTCACTACCCTCACACCCCCTTTAGGGGGCCGGGGGGTAACAATCCTTTTACTCGCACTATCTCTCAGCATTCAAGCACAAGAAAAATCGCTTGTCGTCTTGCACATCAACGATACCCACAGCCGTATTGAAACATTCCCCGAAAACCAATCAACCTATTCTAACAAAGGAGGAATGGTACGCTTGAATAATTACGTGGAACAGGTCCGCAAAGAAACCAAAAATGTCCTGCTTTTCCATTGCGGCGACCTCGTGCAGGGAACTCCTTATTTCAACTGGTTCAAAGGTGGCGCCGAAATAGCCGTTGCGAATTTGATGAAAACAGATGCCGCTTGCCTCGGCAATCACGAATTTGACAATGGATTGGAATTTTTAGCCAAAATGATTAAGCAAGCTAAATTTCCTTTTATTGCTACCAATTTGGATTTTTCAGGGACGCCGATGGACGGGCTTACCAAAAAATACCATATTATCAAACGAAACGGAATAAAAATAGGTATTATCGGGCTGACCGTCAATCCCGAAGGCTTGGTATCCAAATCCAATTCGGTAGGCGTGAAATATCTTGACCCTGTCGAATCGACGAATGTGACGGCCGCATTCTTAAAAGAAAAGGAAAAGTGTGATTTGATAATTTGTTTGTCACATTTAGGTTATTATGCCAATGAAGAACACGTTGGAGACATTACGATAGCCCAAAAAAGTCGCTACATCGACATTATTTTGGGAGGACACACCCATACCTTTATGTCTGAACCCGATAAAGAATCAAACGCGGACGGACGTGAAGTAATCATCAATCAGACAGGAGCCTACGGCGTTTATTTCGGGCGGCTCAACATTATTATGGAGGAAAAAAGAAAATGACAAAAACAAAAAGGACTTATTTTTTGACATTATTTAGTTTGCTAATTTTCAGTTCTTTAGCTTATGCACAAAAACAACCGACTCTGTATCAGCTAACAGATTCATTAAAAATGGTACAATGGGCAGACTCGATTTTTGATTCAATGACTTTGGATGAAAAAATCGGACAGTTGTTCATGGTTACGGCAGACCCAAGCCCTTCCTATAATGCTAAAATACTGAAATACATTCAAGAACAAAAAATCGGCGGAATTCTTTTTTCCAAAGGTTCTTTGGAAGACGAAGCCCAAAGTATCAATCTTTATCAACAATCTTCAAAAATTCCCTTGCTCATTTCTTTCGACGGAGAATGGGGATTATCCATGCGCATCGAAAACACGCCCCGATTTCCCAAAAACATGATGCTGGGAGCGATTACCGACAACCATTTGATTCAACTTTACGGTGCGGAAGTAGGCCGGGAATGTCGCGAATTAGGCGTACATATCAACTTTGCACCGGTATTGGATGTAAATAACAATCCCGATAATCCGGTAATCGGAAACCGTTCTTTCGGTGAAAACAAGCAGCTTGTAGCCGAAAAAAGCATTGCGTATTCTCAAGGTTTGGAAAGTTACAAAGTAATGGCTGTCGGGAAACATTTTCCCGGACACGGTGATACTTCGGCTGATTCGCACAAAACTTTACCGGTAGTAAATCATTCTCAACAGCATATCGAAGACATTGAATTATATCCTTTTAAAGAATTTATCGAGGAAGGTTTTTCAGGAATAATGACCGGACATTTATCTGTCCCTGCTTTGGACAATACTCCCCGTATGCCAAGTTCCCTGTCTCCTAAAATCGTAGATAGATTATTGAAAAAAGACTTAAAATTCAAAGGATTAACATTCACGGACGCCCTTGTCATGAAAGGCGCTACTGCCACCATTAAAAAAAGTATTTCCGTTCAGGCTTTGGTAGCTGGAAACGATATTCTATTGAATCCCACACAAATAGCTTCGGAAATTGCAGAGGTAAAAAGAGCGGTCGAATTGGGCGTTATCAATTTATCAACCATTGAGGAAAGATGCTTGAAAGTATTACGATACAAATATATTCTTGAATTAAACAATCTGAAACCGGTTGAATTATATGGGCTTAGCGAAAGAATTAATTCGGATTATGCTAAATGGCTGGTGCAAAAACTCAATAACGAAGCGATTACCCTTTTGAAGAATAACGGAGAACAAATTCCTGTTAAAGAATTAGGAAAGAAGAAAATAGCCGTTTTATCCATTGGTGCGGATTATAATTCCGCCTTTCAAAACCGGTTGGCCTTGTACGGAAATTTCGATTTTTTCAACATGACTTTATCCGATGTTCAAAAAAATCCCGGAACTGTTTTCGGACAGCTAAAAGACTATGACGAAGTTATTTGCTCTATACACTCCATCAAACAATCCGATTTTCCGGAACTCAGGAGTTTAGTGAAAGAAATACCGGTCAGTTTATGTTTCTTCACCTTACCCTACTCCCTTGTCCGATTCAAACAAAGCATTTCCGCGGCAAAATCCGTGGTTTTAGCCTACGAAGACACGCAGGGTGCACAACAAGCTGCTGCAGAAATCATTATGGGTGGAATTCCCGCCAAAGGGAAATTGCCGGTAAGCATCTCCAATTTGTTTGATTTCGGCGACGGGTTGACAACTCAAAAAGTAAGATTGTCCTACCAGGAAGCGCCGGAAGTAAAAATGTCGTCCGAAAGATTAAGGAAAATCGAGTTTATTGTAAAAGAAGGAATTGACAATCAAGCATTTCCGGGATGTCAAATCGTAGTTGCCAAGGAAGGTGTTGTGGTCTATAATCAATCATTTGGATATTTCGATTACGCTGGTACACGTCCCGTCCGGAATACGGATGTTTACGATTTGGCCTCTGTGACTAAAACGCTTGCGACACTTCCCGCCATCATGAAATTGTACGATACAAAAAAAATTACCTTGTCCGACAAAATCAGCCGGTTCGTTCCCGAATTGAAACATTCGGATAAAGAAAACCTTACGATTCAATCGGCGCTGTTCCATGCAACCCGTTTACCGGCTTTTTTGCCTTTCTACAAATCGTTGACTGAAACGAGGGTTTCAACTCAACCTGAGACCGGCATTGAAAAACAAGTCGCAGACCATTTTTATATAAAAACGGATTTTCAGAAAGAAGTATTGAAAGCAATCATTGATTCCAAATTGAGAAAAAACAACGGTTATCTTTACAGCGATTTAAACTTCATGCTCTTGAAAGAAATCATAGAAAATATATCTGACCAAACGCTTGATAATTTTCTGAATAATTGGCTATACGCCGATTTAGGAGCCAATTCTACCGGCTTTTTGCCTTTAAGGAAAATCTCCATAGAAAATATTGCGCCTACGGAATACGACGAAATTTGGAGAAAACAGCTTCTTGTCGGCTATCCACACGATGAAGCAGCTGCTGTAATGGGCGGCGTTTCGGGAAATGCAGGCCTCTTTTCCAATGCAAACGATTTGGCTAAAGTGCTGCAAATGTTGTTAAACGGAGGTGAATACGGAGACGAAAAGTATTTGAGTAGAGAAACCGTCAGCCTGTTTACCAAAACCAAAAGCGCTCACAGTCGCCGCGGATTGGGTTTTGACAAGCCGGACATGAAAAATCCCGGTAAAAGTCCCACAAGTCTTTCGGCTTCAGCGCATACTTACGGCCATACCGGTTTTACGGGAACTTGTTTTTGGGTAGATCCCGATAAAGATTTGATATACATATTTTTGTCCAATCGAGTTTATCCGTCCCGCACGCCCAATCGTTTATCGCAATTGAATATCCGAACGCGGATACAAGACGTGATTTACGAAGCAATTAATAACAAATAATGTAGAATACGGACAAATTTTTGAATTTAATATTTAAAATATAAGTTTGGCACGATGTTTGCACTATATTATATATGCAGACTTAAGTGCTTACTCCCGGAAAAATTATTGGAGTTGTCAAAATTAGAATTATACTTTTTTTGTTATTGTTTGGGAAAACAATTTCAAGATTTTTTGAATAGTTACAGAGTGTGTGAATGAACGTGGTTCAGTAATTTTTCACGGGAGGAGCAAGTCTGATATAAAAATCCGTTTCCCACTAACCCTAACGGATTTTTTTATTTATAATAACATACAAGACAAAGCCGGTAATTACCAACGTTAAACCCATCGCGAGTGTCGTATTCGTTTCATTTTTAAGAAAAAACGGAATAATCAGAAACAATTCCCCGATTAATAACACCCAGATGCCGCCGTTTTTAAGAAAAAATTTCATGTGTACAAAATTTGTTTTTTTGATAAGAATCAATGACGCGAAAAAATCAATATTTTGTCAATATTTTATGAATATCAGTCCGAAATTCGCTCGGTGTTTGCCCTTTCGACTTCTTGAAAACACGATTGAAATTGGCAATATTATTAAACCCGCACAAGAACGCGATTTCGTTGATGCTATGTGTCGTTTCAAACAGCATTTTCGTGGCGTAACCCAAGCGGATGTCGTTGACATAATCTATTAAATTCCGGCTGGTTCGTTTTTTGAAGAAATGACTGAGCGCCGAAGGGCTCATGTTGATTTCTGCGGCTATTTCCGGCAATTTGATGGGGCACATATAATTTGCGTTGACAAAATTACACACTTTTGAAATTCTCCGGCTTTTGGATTCCCGTACCACGCTTTCCGAATCGAAAACGTTGCTTGCCAATAATCTTTGATTGGGACTGGATGCCAATTCATAGAGTAAAGACAAAAATTCCAGACTGACATTAAATCCCGTTAAATTAGGCAGATTCAAGATTTTTCGACAAAGAGAGGAATTTTTATTTTCAAGAAATTGAACACCACGCGAGGATTTTTGCAATAAATCTTTAATCAGCGCAAACATTTTTTTGTTCAAAATAGGGAAATCTAATAATTGGTTGTGAAACTGAATCGTTACGACATGATTGCCTTGTATTATTTCGCCTCTCCACGCATGCGGAATGTTGGGCCCGATTAATACCAAATCAAAATCCGTAAATGTTTCCACCGAATCACCGACAATACGTTTACCTTTGGTATTCAGCACCATATTTAATTCGTATTCCGAATGAAAATGCGTGGCATAGTCAAATTTTGCATCCGGATGGTTCAAGATAATGAATAAATCATCTTCACTGATTGGAGGAATTTCTTGTTGAATGTATGACATATAAAATCAATAATAACAGATGATTACAAAATAATTGTTTGCAAATATAGTGAAAAATAATGAAACGCAAAAAAAAATTGTGTGCTTTTAGTTCAAAATAATATCATAAATCAGCGTATTGCTACCCATGTCCACTATCGCCTGAGCGGTTTCCACCAACGAGCTTTCCGATGTAAACTTATAGGCAGGCTCAATGGTTTGCGTACCGACAACATAGTTGAACGTATCAAAAAGATG
>BNTV01000161.1 GCA_025996865.1 Bacteroidia bacterium | reverse complement strand
TGTCTTCTGCCAAAACCGGTAGAGAATACAAAATAATAAAGAATATAATTAAATTTCTCATAATTACTTAGCTCCCGTATGACCGAATCCGCCGGCTCCCCGAACCGTAGTATTTAATTCCTCCGTCGTTTCATAGTATGTCTTATTTTCAATTTTTCTTTTGAGTGTAACGATGTTTGTTTCACCCGTTTTCTCTTTCATTTCCAATGCTTTTTCCCATTGTTGAACGGCTTTATCCGTATTCCCTGTTTTGAAAAGAATATCTCCATAATGCTCCAGCACATCAGCGCTTTTACCGCCTCCGTTTGTAATCGCATTCTCAATATAGAACTTTGACAATGAGTAGTTTCCTTTTTGGAAAAGTATCCAGGCATAAGTATCGATAAACGTCGGATCTTTCGGTTGGACTCTTAAAGTCCGGCCGCTCATCATTTCCGCTTTATCCAACTGCGTTTTATCCAAACTCAGGAAATAGGCGTAATTATTCAGGATAAGGACATTATTCTCATTGTATTCCAAGGATTTATCATACGCTTCGTAAGCCTTTTCCTTTTTTCCCGCTTGGTGGTATAAATCGCCTAATCGTCCGTAAAAAGTTGATAATAAAGTCCTGTTTTCTTCGGGAACATATTTGATACCTTCCTCAATGGCCGACAAAGCTTCGTCAAGCTTCTGCTGTTGATACAAAGCGGAGCTTTTGTAAAAGTAAAATTCCGGAGCGTCGGGGAAACGGATAAGCGCCGCTTCGCATACTTTAACAATCTCATCGATACTGTCTTGCCGCAGAGCGACATTCAGCAGTTGCCGCCATGCCGTCATGTTTTCAGGATTGGATTCCGTAACGATTTGAAAATGAAACCGGGCTTCATCCCATTTATTTTGGGAAGCCAAAAATTGACCGTACATCAAATTCAGCTCCTTTTCCTGAGAATGTTGCGCCATCAAGGTTTCAAACAAAACATTGGCCGATTCTACATCTTTTTTGTTTTGAATCAGGTTCTGAATATATTTTCCAAGTATAGCTATCTGAGTTTCAATGTCTAACGAAGAATTTTTCAACGCTTTTTCTATTTCGCCGGCGGCCGCTTCATTGTCCCCTTTTTGTTCGTAATAATTGGACATGGAAACGACATAGAGCGGATTTTTCGGGTCGATACTGTTCGCCTTTTCGTAATAAACCAAGGCTTTTTCAGATTCGCCTTCTTCCAAATAGAAATCGCCGATAAAAATCTGATATTTAGCTTCCAAAGGAAATTTTCCACTTAGTTTTTCAACTTCTTTCAAAGCGTTTTCCTTTTGATCGACCGATAAATAAAGTTTATATTTTTGCATGGAAATCGCCTCATTCATTCCGATATTGTTTTCCAAATCGTTTAAAGCGTTGATAGCCTTATCAATCTGCCGGCTTTTGAGGTATAAATTGGAAAGGTGAAAATTCAGTTCCGCCTTATCGGGATTGGCTTTGACCAATTCTTCGTACAAATGGATGGCTTCAGCAATGTTTCCATATTCGCGATTCATACCGGCGAGTGAAACTTTGTAGTCAAAATTATCGGGACTGAATTGCACTGCTTTTTGCATCGCTTCGACAGCCATGGAATCCAATTGCAAAAATAGGTAATAATCAGATAGTTCCGCCCATACCACCGAAGAAGTCGAGTCGATTTGCAAGGCATGAAGCAAGGCATAAAAGGCATTGCTGTGCTCATTATTTTCTTTTGACCGTATGGCTTCCAGAAAAAAATAATCGAACTTTTTCCTCGCTTGGTATGCAGAATCGGCAGAAGCAGTGTCTTCTGCCAAAACCGGTAGAGAATACAAAATAATAAAGAATATAATTAAATTTCTCATAATTACTTAGCTCCCGTATGACCGAATCCGCCGGCTCCCCGAACCGTAGTATTTAATTCCTCCGTCAATTCCCATTCCACTCTTTCATGCTTGGCTACAACCATTTGGCAAATCCGTTCTCCGTCATTGATAACAAACGGCGTTGCGGACAGATTGACCAGAATTACTTTGATTTCGCCGCGATAATCGGCGTCAATGGTTCCTGGCGTATTGACCAACGAAATTCCGTGTTTGATAGCCAAACCGCTTCGGGGACGAATCTGGGCTTCATAACCAATTGGTAATTCGATGAAAAGCCCTGTGGGAACAAGCGTTCTTTCCAAGGAACCCAGCGTGATGGGCGCATCAAGATTCGCACGCAAATCCATTCCGGCGGAATAAAGCGTTTCGTATTCGGGCAAAGCGTGCTTCGATTTGTTGATGATTTTTACTTTCATTGTATTCTGAATAATGTAAATTCAAGGTGCAAAGATACGATTAATTCCGCAGAGAATAAATAAAATCAATATTTCATCGAATTTGTTTGAATGATTCTTTTGTTTAACTTTGCATAAAATTTAAAAAAGCGAATAAAATTTATGTATAGGACAAAAACTTGCGGGGAATTACGCATGGTAAACTTGAATCAGGAAGTGGTTTTAGCCGGCTGGGTACAAAAAGCGCGAAAGTTTGGCGGTATGATTTTTGTAGATTTACGGGATCGGTATGGAATCACTCAATTGGTTTTTAATCAGGAAATTAATGCTCAATTATGTGAAGAAGCAGAAAAGCTGGGCAGGGAATGGGTTATTCAGGTGAAGGGTAGGGTAGCGGAGCGTTTCAATAAAAATCCGAATATTCCGACCGGAGATATCGAGATAATCGTATCGGAATTACAGGTTCTGAATCCGTCGGAAACGCCGCCTTTCACCATCGAAACGGATACCGACGGCGGGGACGATTTGCGGATGAAATACCGCTATTTGGATTTGCGCCGGACAGTTGTGCGTTCTAATCTCGAACTACGCCACCAAATGGCTTTTGCTGCCCGCAGTTATCTGAATGAACAGCATTTCCTTGAAGTGGAAACGCCTGTGATGGTAGGTTCTACGCCCGAAGGCGCCCGCGATTTCATCGTTCCTTCCCGGATGAATCCCGGAGAATTTTATGCTTTGCCTCAATCGCCGCAGTTGTTCAAACAATTATTGATGGTTTCCGGTTTTGACCGTTATTTCCAAATCGTGAAATGTTTTCGCGATGAGGATTTACGCGCCGACCGCCAGCCGGAATTTACGCAAATCGACTGCGAAATGTCGTTTGCCGAACAGGAAGATATTCTCAATATTTTCGAAGGTCTGGTTCGTTATTTGTTCAAAACAATTAAGAACGTTGACATTCCGGAAATGCCTCGCCTGTCGTATGCCGAAGCCATGAAACTGTATGGTTCGGACAAGCCTGACACGCGTTTCGCCATGCATTTTGTCGAATTGAAAGACCTGACCGGCGGAAAAAATTTCAGCGTTTTCGATAATGCCGAATATGTCGGCGCCATTTGTGCGGAAGGTTGTGCTGCTTACACCCGCAAACAATTAGATGAATTGATTGATTTTGTAAAACGGCCGCAAATCGGGGCAAGCGGTTTGATATATGTTCGTTACGAAGCCGACGGAAATGTGAAATCTTCTGTCGATAAGTTCTATACACCGGATGATTTAAAACCTTGGCTCGATCGGGCAGGCGCTAAACCCGGCGATTTGCTGCTGATTCTTTGCGGAAAGACCGAAAAAACGCAAAAACAATTGGGTGAACTTCGTTTGGAAGTGGGTTCCCGTTTGGAATTGAGGAAAAAAGACCAATTCAGCTGTCTTTGGGTAGTTGATTTTCCGCTCTTGGAATTTGACGAAGAAACAAATCGCTATTATGCGATGCATCATCCGTTTACAAGTCCCAAACGGGACGATATTCCGCTTTTGGATACCAATCCGGGCGCTGTACGCGCGAATGCTTATGACATGGTGATTAATGGCGCGGAAGTGGGCGGCGGTTCTATCCGTATCTTTAACAGCGAATTACAGCAGAAAATGTTTTCACTGCTCGGTTTCACGGAGGCTCAGGCGCAAGCGCAATTCGGATTTTTGATGAATGCTTTTAAGTATGGAGCGCCCCCGCATGGAGGAATTGCTTTCGGTTTGGACAGGCTTGTTTCCATCTTTGCCGGATTGGATTCGATTCGCGATTGCATCGCTTTCCCCAAAAACAACTCCGGCCGGGATGTGATGATCGACGCCCCGGCCGTAGTTTCCGATGAACAATTAGAGGAATTGCATTTAACGATTCAAGCAAAGAAGCTGTCTTAAAACTTACAATTGATTCCGCCTAAAACCACTGCGCCCGGCATTGGAAAACCTGCGTATGTCTCGTAAGAGGTATCCGTCAGGTTTTCGCCGTTTAAGAATATCGTGATAGTGGGAATAAGTTTGTAGGAAACATTACAATTCAACAACGAATAATTTTCCGTTGTCGTCGCATTGTCCGCAAGGTATAAACCACCTACATACTGATAGTTAGGTGTGATTGTCCATTTGCCCTGATTCCATCCGAGGCTTACAAAGGCTTTGTGCTTGGGCGATGCCGTGATTTTGATGTCGGAATTCAAAAAACTATAATTTCCCGATAATTTCAAGTTCGATAAAATGCTGTATGTCAATCCGAAATCGAATCCTTTGTTAATAAATTTGCCGGTATTGACATTAAATGGTTTACCATCTATCATGGTTGTGGTGATCATATTTTCGCCTTGTGCAAAAAACAATGTCAATTCGAGATGTAAACGACGGTCTAACAGGGATTGCAAATAGGAAAAATCATAATTGTTCATCCTTTCGGGTTTCAGATCGGGATTGGCCGGCATATACATGTATAATTCCCTGATATTCGGACTTCTAAAACCTTTCGATGCCGAAAGTTTAAGCGTTGATTGCTTTGTCGGATTGTAGGCTATACCTGCTTGAGGTATCCACTCGTTGCCGTAACCTTCATTATTTTCCAAACGCATTCCGGCATTGAGGGTTAATTTATCGAAAAGCGTTTGTTGCACAACGGCATAACCGGCAAATTCGTTGACTTTTTTATCAATTATTTCCCCGATACGTCCATTAATGCTATCGTTCCACGCATGACCTCCCCATTGTTTAGCGTCTAAACCGACGGTCAGTAAGTTACCTTCAATCAGTCGGAAAGATTCAAAAAGCGCGATGCCTGCGTTGAAATCGTCCGAATGAAATAAATACTTGCGGGGAGTTGAATTTGCATTGTATCCGTCGTTGATTTTATGTTTCCCATTATTGTAAAATGCTTGAATAGAGCCATTCATGGGTCCATAGTGATTATTGAGCGCAACGGAATAAGTTGTTCGCAAAGCTTTTGCCCAGTTGTCAAACATGGGTTGCGTGACGGCTCCCGGATTGACCGTTTTGAAATCGGCGACGATGGCATTTGCCGAAGCGTCCCAGTTTTTCGAAAAAGCATAAGTTATTTTTGCATAAGCATTGGTGATGTAAAAATCCGAATTGTCGCGTTGTCCGTCGGTGCGGTCATGGTTTACGGAAACGTAAACATTCAGTTTGTCTTTTTGGTAGCCGGCGCTTCCGAGGTATTTTTGCGTATTGTATGAGCCGTACATGATGCGGGCGCGTCCGTGAATGCCGTTTTCATCGGCTTTTCGCGTGATTACGTTGATTACGCCTCCCAAAGCATTTGAACCGTAGAGCAACGAACCCGGTCCCCGGATTACTTCCACTTTTTCCGCATCGGAAGCCACATAAGCATCGGCGACGTTGTGCCCGAAAATACCTGCCCACATCGGTTGTCCGTCAAAAAGCATCAATACTTTATTGCCGCCGCCGACACCGTGAATATTAACTGTTCCCGCCGAACCGGAAGAAACACCGAATCCGGTGACGCCTTTCTGCGTGACAAACAAACCCGGAACTTGCTCCGATAGAATGGATAACACACCTGTTTCCGTACTTGCATCAAGCGTTTCCTTATCCACTACCGAAACGGTAAACGGAATCTGGTTGCGATTAACTTCTGTTTTGGCCGTGGATACGACTACAACTTCTTTCAACGAGACAGTATCTTTCAAAAAAGGATCGGATTCTGCATAAACAGTTGAAAATGTAGTTGTTAAAATAACAACAAACGATAGAAAAATACGATATACTTTCATTTTTTAGTGATATAATAATTAATTTCGGCAAAGGTAATACTTTTTTGGAAAAACGTGTTACTATTGATTAAATTTTTTTTAATCGACTCTACTCATGATTAATTTTCCGTGAATTACCCCTTTCAAAGAAATCATTTCTTCGGAGAGTTTGGTTAGTTTTTGGGCAATACCATCCACAGCGACAATTTCGATGCAGAGGTTGTTTTTTTCAAAAAAACGTTGGGAAGAAAGAATCAGTTCAGTGTTATTTTGTTGAATTTTAAGCAGGTTGGCGGCGATTTCATATCTGTCCGGTTCATATACCAAAACAATAGCTCCGGCCACATGATGATTGCAGAGCCATTTTTTTTCGACGATATTTTTTTCAATCAAGGCTCGAATCGCTTGCGAACGGTTGGCAAAAAAATTATCCTGCACGTAGGCATCCAACTCTACGAGCAATTCCGATTCCAACGATACTCCGAAACGAACGACTGACATCTTGAATAATTTTTATCAATTGAAAGGGCGAAGTTACGGAAAAATTTGAGAAATACCTATGCAATTTTCATTTGTTTAATATTCTTTTTACTATTTGTCGACATAACCAATAAAAGGAACTAAAACAAGCGCAGACAATGCCGATATTTTCACAGTTTTACTCATTCTGAAACAGGTTCTTTTGTTTTATTAATTATACAATAAGTGATTAACGGCAACACAAATGTTATTGGCATTACAAGGTTGGCCGAAAAAAATGATATCCCTATCGACAGAATAAAGTATAGGAACGATAAAAAACCGTATTTGTTTTCTCTTTTCTTATAAAAAAAGACAATCAAGTATATAAACAACACCAAATTCAAAAAAGTTCCCAAATAACCATACCGCAGTAATAGAATGGAATAAGAAATATCACCCGTGTCTAATTGGTTGGTTTGCCCGGACAATTCTTCCACCAAACCGACATCAAAATCAAACATGGAAAAAGTCATTTTGGAATCTTCCGTCATCAATCCTGCCCCGACAAGCATGGCTTTCGGATTGTCTAACAGATATTGGTTACGCTCTATAAGATGAATAATCCGGAAAGTGAATGTGGATGCATACAGATCTTCCAAATCAATTTCAGCGTCAGCAACATTTCCCGAAGCTACGCGCTGTACATCAATATAAGTGCGGGACTGCACAAATTTATATCCGGCAAAAACAATAAAAAATACTAAAAACACAGAAACACCCAACAAAACCTTCACCCTTTGCAAGCGCGGGAGTTGAAGAATATATCCCAACACAACCGCAACAAAAAATGAACCTGCCAAACTGCGATGAAACGCCGCAAGCAAAGCGATAACAAGTATAGCTGTTGTTATATATTTCACAATTCCTTTGAACGGATTGTAGTAAATAGCTATAAATACAAAGAAATGAAGCATATCCGGTTGGTTGTAATACCTTGGTATCTTCATCCCAAACAAATTGGCTGTACCTTTTTCTGTCTCATTAAGAATCGATGTCTCCAAAATTATCTGAAAAAGGTATAATACGGAACAAATAACCGTTATGAGGAATAGATATTTCAACAAACTTTCTAATTGCGTCTTCGACAGGTTGCGGAAAACAAGATAGGCAACCCATAAAAAATGGTAACGGCAAGTCCGGATAATTTCTGCCCAACCAACACCTATTCCGAATTTACTATAAAAAACACATACAACCAGAAATAGGCAGAATAGCAGGTATAAATAAATCAAACGGTCAAACTTCAGATAACCCTTTATACATAAGGCATCAATGACTACAATCAGGAAAAGCATGATTATTGCATAATCCATGCCTTTGGAAAAAAACGCCAATTGGGTCATTTTTTCGGGAACAAGGTTAAAACCCGATGTCAGAAAAAAGAAAAAGAGAAGAAGCGCCGGAATTTTATAATCTCGGACATACAAAACTGTGGCCAATAATAGAATTAAGATAAATATCATAATAAATTTATTTTATATTCCCGGCTGTATTTAATGGAGATATTTTTCTTTGTCAGAACAGTTCTTTCATGCCCTTTGTTGATATAACTTGCGATTTTCTCTTTGATGTCGGCAATCATTTTTTTCTGCTCCTGAAGTAATTTTTTATAAAAGGAATAGAATAAACGGCTCCCACGGGAAACACAAACCCTCCGAAAAGCAAAACTACAAGCGCCAATTTTTTGAGGCTTGGAGAAACGGGAATATTGACCACGTAAGGCTCATCAATCACTCTCAACTTAGGCATCAGCGATACCGCTTTCAACATCGTTTCTTCTCTTTTTTCAACCAAGAAAAGATAAACGGCTTGTTGAATTTCCTGTTCTCTTTTGAAGTCCACATATTGCCGTTCGATGGAAGGAATGTTGTTGATTCTCGAATCAACATTTTTTTCCTTACTCTTCAATTCCGCCAAAGAAACTTGCATTCCTTTTTTGATGTTTGCCAAGGATTGCAGCAAATTTTCCCGCTGAGCTTCCACTTGTTTATCTGCACTTTGGATAGCGTCGGTTATTATCGGGCTATTATTGTGCCAGTCATTCAGGGCCATTAAAGCATCGTTGTATTTCATGACTACTTCTGCAAGTGATTTATCCAAAGTTGTTGTACTGAAAGGAATTAATGCAAATTTATT
>BNTV01000160.1 GCA_025996865.1 Bacteroidia bacterium | reverse complement strand
TAAATTTGCTTTGATCCACTACCGGCAGCATCATTTCGATAAAATCGCTTTCGCTGTCGGGGATGCTGTTTAATTCTTCCCGAAGCACAGGTAAATATCCGGTTTCCAATTCGGAAAGTTGCATTTTTCCCGATTCAAGCGCTTCTTCAATGATGTCGATGGCTTCCAATGCTCCGTTGCGGGCGTTTGCCACATAAGAATCGCCTTTTATCAAGGCTTTGGAAATGCGTATCACATTTTCGGGCGCAAGGATTAATGCCTGCGGGTCGGTGTAAATGTCGGAATCGACTAACAATTTTTGCAGGATATGCGTGGGTACTGTTCCCTGTTTCAGGGCTTCGTTCATCAGGCGTACATCGTACTCCAACTGTTCCATGTAAACCGTCGGCGCCATGCCTGCCAGCAGTTTGATGTTCTGTACCGATTCGTTGCTCCACAAGTCGGCTGCCGCAGCAGCGATATTGCCGATAGGGCTGAGATGAGCGCAGGCAGCCGTTTTGCCTTCCATAGAAATAGGAATACCGGCAATTGCTTTGATGAAAATGCCTTCGTAGCCGCAATCTTTATGGGGACCGGTGGCGCCTTCTTCGATGGCTACAATGGAACGAACAACAGAAATTACCCGTACCAGGGCGGCAAAGACTCGTGGAATCATTCTTTGTTCCGCCAATACCATAGCCGTATTGCCAAACCCGCAGGCGGTGTCGCCTCCGGCTATTTTGCCGGTTTTGTCCGCTATGGCTTTGATTTTCTGCCACAGGAAACGCATGTCCCGCACTCCCAGTACGGCGAGTGCAAACGTAATGGTCTTGATGTCGCACATCAACAGGGCATCATCCGACACTTCTTTTCCGCCGGTGCTTTCAATGGACAGCAGGTCGCCGCCTGCCAAAGCGCCTTTCTCAAACAATTCCATCATGGGTTCAAGCAGCGCCGATGTCCGTTGTTTGGCGGGACGTTCAAACTCGCGCAAATCGTTCGGCGTTAAACGGATTTCGGATTTTAAGCCGTATTTTTGGTAATAATCTTCACAAATCTCGTTCATGATTTTTACCACTTCGATTCCGATGGACGGCGTTTTAGTCATTTCGAGCAGGGTTTCCAGCTCCAATACTACGCCTTTGGAATTGAGTTCCAAAGCCCGTTGGAGTGCACCTTCGGCAATGTCTTTGTAATGCCGGTAAACATCGGGTAGCGTGTCGTTGTTGATGCTCATCATGGGCAGGGTGAAATTTAATTCGGCATATACCTGTCCGCCGCCGATTTCCAAACCTCTTCGGGTTTTTACCGGATGAGGAGCGTTTCCGAAGATTAATTGTTCGGGATCGTTGATAATTAGATTTTTGTACTGCATTAAAATTTTAAATTAATAGTTTGAAACTAAAAATATGTTTATTATTAAATTATTTGTTATCTGCGGCTATTTCCTTTAATGCTTCATAAACAGCCATCAGGTTTTCGGGAGGTGTGAATTTGGGAACTTCACATCCGCCGGAACTGGTATGTTTTGTTCCGCCTTCCCGGACACATCGCTTCACTTCGTCCTTAATGCTTTGCACATTTCCCTGCAAAAGGACAGCCACCGGATCGTAATTGCCGTTCAGACAGGTAACGTCGCCGTGAAGTTCGGCTGCTTTTTTCAAGTCCACCATCCAGTCAATATCCACAATGTCGCAGTATTGCACCGGAAGCAGTTCCAGGAAAGGCGTGGTTTGTCCGCAGATATGCAGTTTGGTTAATCCGCCTGCTTCCCGAATGGATTTCAATAATTTTTCTTCGTATTCCAAAGCCAAATCCTGATAAGCATAAGGCCCGGCTACGGAAGCAATCGCATCGCCTACTCCGATGATGTCGGCTCCGGCTGCAATCTGCGCTTTGGCAAACAAGGCAGCCTGTTCCAAACAGATTTCCAGTAAATCGACCACAAAATCGCGGTCTTCATAAATATCCATCAGAAAATTATTGACGCCGCGCAAATCGGCTGACATGGCGAAACAACCTTCAACCCAACCGATAATGGGAAAATCGTTACCGACTTCTTTTTTCAGTAATTCGGTCGCTTTTACACGGTCGGTCATCCGCCTTCCGCTTTCAACCGCCACCGGTTTTACTTTCAGCAAGTCGCTTTTATCCTGAAGCAACAACACTCTTTCATGCGGTACATCATCGGCAGGAAAAATAACATCCATTCCCATATCGGCACATTCGCGCATCGGGTCGGAAATCGTTGAAACAGCATCAATGCCGTATTTTTGCATACAAACGATGTTAGCCTGCGCTAATTTTTTGTAATCCTGACAATATTCCGAATAGGAAACGCCTATTTCTTTGGCTGCAAAAAACATCAGGATATTTAAATTGGGAATCCTGTCAATCGGTTGATTTTTAATCCTCGCCAATACTCTTTCTTTACTATTCATTTTTTATTGTTAATTGTTTACTAATATTTGTACAGAAAAAAAGTGTGTAAATCCTTTTTTATATTGATCCACACACTTTTTGTTAAAATTTCTATCTTATTTCTATCTTATTTATATCCTATTACTCTCGTAATTCCTTCTTGCACTTGCAGAATTTCATCCTTCGTAATACGTCCTAAACATTTTATCAAACGTTCTTCGGCTACCGACCTGATTTGAAAACAATCAATCGAAGACTCCTTTTCAAGTCCATTCCGTAAATCAGGGACTATTTTTATCATCCATGGGGCTATTTCATAGCGGTCTTTCCAATCGGTAACCGGCACTATAATTTTTAATGGCAGTTTACCCATGTCGTCATCATTGATGATAAGAGCCGGACGTGTTTTTTTCATCTCCGCACCAACCGTCGGGTCAAGATTTATCAACCAAATTTCACCTTGTTTCATAGAAATCTTCAAAATCAAGCTGAGTAAAGGCTGTCAAGTCTTTGTCTATGCGGTAATCATCAGATAAGCAATCTACGGCTTTTTTGAGCGATGAGTTCTTTTTTTCTTCAAGTAGAGAGTGTATGATCCGTTCGGCAATAAACATCCGTTCCCTTTTTGGCATACGATTTATTTTATACATAATTTCAGATGTCTCCATAAAATAAATTATTTTCATGATAAATAACCCCGCAAAGATACATCTTTTGCTCTGAAAAACAAAATGTGTGTAAACCAATATGTCAAAGAACTCAAAGAAAAACCAAAAATTAAAATTTACAATTCCTTCGGTTTCCCTCCTTTTCGCCAGAAATCCTCGATATTTTCCAATGAAACGCCTTTGGTTTCGGGAATGAAACGATAACCCCAAACAATCGCAAGAAAGGCAATTAGCCCGTAAAACCAGAAGGCGCCCATTGGATTTCCCAGATTTTCACCGTTGAGCATAATTTCCGTTCCGGGAACGGTCAGCAAGCGGACAATCTTGAAGAACGAAAAGGCGACGGCAGCGTTGAAAAACCAACACGCCAAAGAGCCTAACGATGCGCCCACACCGCGTACTTTCTGCGGGAAAATCTCCGAGATAATCAGCCAGCCCAAAGGACCGATACTGATAGAGAAAAAGGCTACATAACAAAACATGCAGACGATATATGTCCATTGATAACCGGCCAACTGTTCGTGGAATGCGAAACACAGACCGAGCAGGAACAGCGAGATCATCATGCCTGACATTCCCAGAAAGTACAACTTCCGGCGTCCTAACCTGTCAATAAAATAGACTGACACCAGAGAGAATATCACCGTTACCACACCCACGCCTACGGAAGCCCAAATCGCAGCAACCGCACCGTCGAATCCCGCCATCAGGAATATTTTCGGACTGTAATAAATGACCGTATTGATGCCCACGAATTGCTGAAAAAACATAATGCCGACGGCAATAATTACAGGGATGCGCAACCAGGGTTTCCACAATTCTTTCCAACCCGTCTTTTCGGTTTCGGACGACTTTTGCACTTCTTCCTGCATTTGCTGATAGGAATCGAGGGCATTTTGTTCGCTTTCTATGCGTTTCAGAATTTTCAGCGATTCTTCGGGACGGCCATTGCTGAACAACCACCGGGGCGTTTCCGGCAGGAAAATAATCCCAACAAAAAGGATTACAGCCGGAATCGCACAGACATAAAACATCGGACGCCAACAAGAAATATCCGCTTCATCGGCGAAATATAAATCGGAAATGTAGGACAGTAAAATACCGATAGTAACCATCAACTGAAAAAGGGATACCAACGTACCGCGTATTTTGGTCGGAGCTATTTCCGCCAGATACAAGGGAACGGAATAGGACGATATGCCGATGGCCACGCCCAACACCAAGCGGGCGATTACCAAAGTCCAGACAGTGGGAGCAATCCCGGAACCTAAAGCGCCGACAATGAAAATGACGGCTGCTATCAGAATGATTTTCCTGCGACCAATCCTGTCGGTCAGTTTCCCGCTGAATAGCGCACCCAGAATGGCGCCTACCAAACCGGCAGAGGTAATGATTTCTACAAAGCCATCGTCAATTTGAAAATCCTGCTGGAAAAACGGAATGGCGCCTGAGATTACTCCGGTATCAAAGCCAAACAGCAAACCGCCCATGGCGGCGATAATGCCGATGACATAAATTAAACCGGGCTGATAAGTATCTTTTTTCATATATTTATTTTCTAATTTCGGATATAGCATCCATTAAAGCAATTACATTTTCTACCGGCACATTGGCTTGTATATTGTGAATAGAATTGAACACAAATCCGCCGTTTTTGCCGAATATGTCGCACAACCGGTAAACTTGTTCTTTGACCTGCAGGGGTGTTGCCAACGGTAACACTTTTTGCGTGTCAATGCCTCCGCCCCAGAAAGTAACCCGGCTTCCAAAGTTATCTTTCAAAAATTGCGGATCCATGCCTGCCGCATTGATTTGTACCGGATTGACAATGTCGAAACCAAAATCAATCAACTTGTCTATTAGAGGAACGATAGCGCCGCAGCAATGTTTAAACGTTTTCCAACCGGTGTTTTGATGGATCCATCTGTTTACTTTTCGGTAAGCTTCTCCGTAAAGCGATTCGAGTGCATCTACCGAGCAAAACTGACTGTCCTGCGTTCCAAAATCAGTGCCGCAGGTATAGATTACATCTATGCAATCGCCTGCCGCGCGATTGATTTTTTCAAGGTTTTGAATCGCAATATCTGTCTGACGGTCAAATATTTCACGGATAAAATCTTCGCGTGCCATGGTGGACATGTACCAGTCGGCAATGGCGCGAATGCCTTTGGGATTTTTCAAGCACATGGCAGGCACTAAGGCAACATCGCCCAATCCGGTCCCGCCAATACTCGCTATTACAGACCTGTCCGTCGCTCTCGCCCGGATTAAAGCGTCTCTCCAATAAGCGAGATCGTCGTCGTTTATCAGCGTAAATTCTTCCAGATTATCCTCTATATTAAGTTCCGTATCAAAATCCGTAGCAGGGACACGTTCGACGGAATCGAAAAAATATCCGCTCGCCGGCATCATGGCTGTGGGCGAACAAGCCGTATCTCCTTGCGGGAAGACAAATGTATTGCCATTTTCCACTTTCATGTTGAAACATTCGGGCAATAACACCACTTGTCCCCAAGGCATCCGTTTTTCGACGAAATTTTCCTGTATATGTCCAAATATATCATAATGTCCACCCACTCCGATGGTATCCACATTCCACAACTGCAACAATTCTTCATCCACTTCTCCAAGCATCTGAAACGGGTCGATTACTTTTACCGGTTTATCTTCTAATCCGTAATGTTTTCGCAGCGCGGCAATTTGTTTCACGTGGATTCCTGTTATCGGGGTGGCTCCAAAGTCCAGCGCAATCTTATCCGCTTCCCGGTGGGATAATACTGTATCAATTCGTTCTTTTCCTGTCATAATTATTCTTGTTTCTTTATTCTGTATTCTTCCTGAATGTTACCTGTCTCAGCAGGGTATGTCCCATCGGAACGAGCGTCTTTTGTTCCATCTTTTGCAATATCGGATTATAGAGGTTGACATTGAAATGGTCGCCGTCTTTTACCGGTATTTCGTTGCCTGCGTGCATATAGAGGGTGAAATTTTTGGGTATATAATCGAAATCCTGAAATCCGGGTTTATATATTCTTCCGGGGATTTCTGTTGCCTCAACAGGTAATGCCAGCACCAAAGCGCCATACGTGAAATACGGCTCACCGGCTATTTCGTGTTTCTCTACTTCGGCTTTCCATTCTAAGGTGAAAGTGGATTTTCCCGACCATTTTCTATTAATAATGAGGTAGGCGCCTTCCTCTTTATAATCCGTGTCCAAAGTAAATCCTTTATTCCATGCGGGTTTGCGTATTTTCAAGGCGAAGATAGCCGGCTTTTTCACTTCCACTTCAAAGGTGATGCGGTTGGAATGAGGATAGTCGGTGATTTCCCTGATAGAAACCGGTTGTTTGCCAAACAGAGTATTTACCTCGCAGCCGCCAAACATCGAAGCGATGAAGCCGTCTTTATCTTTTAACCATAAATTTTGGATATAATAGGGAATAATGCGACCGGCATTGGGATTGCAACACACGGCAACGTCCTGATGGGCGGACGAATATTTATATCGGGAATTGCCTCTCATACCATTTAAGGTTCGGTTCATAAAATACGAATTATCGGTTTTCAGATAGGCAACAGCGCTTTTTTCAGGATGACGCGCACCCATCGCCGCATTGAACAGGAGTATTTCTACTTCATCGGCATAACGGATGTCGCCCGTTTTTTGTATGTATTGTGTATAGGCATCCAGCGTTTCCAACATGGTACAATATTCATAACCGATAAGGGTGTGGTCAACCTTTCTGCCGTAAATCCACTCGTCGCCGATGATGCCGCCGGAAATAGTTGTCAACTCTTTCAGCCGTTTCATATAAATAGACAACGCTTCGGCTAATTGCGGATTGCCGGAAGCGTAAGCAGCCACCAATAAGGAGCGTAAATGTTCGGTTGAATGTGCGGTATGTCCCCTTAAACGGTAGTCGGGATTCATGATATTCTTGTACTGTATATCTTTCGATTCAACGATAATGTCGTGCGACGAAAAATCTTTGTAGCAAAACAGGGCATAATCCCAATATTTACTGTCATGGGTCAATTGATACAGTTGGTCCAAGACATCGGTAAATGCCAAACCGTGGCAAATGCCGTATCCGTATGCATGTGCGATGTAGGGTGTGGAAGCATTGATTTTACAGTTATCCATCACGTTTTGCACGCCTCTTTCTACGGCTTTCAATACATTTTTATCTTTGGTAAAATCATAATAAGCCAGCAGTGCGCGATACAAAGAGGCTTTCGCCCACATTTCACCGTTTTCCGTTTCAAACCGGTAGCGCAGGTCGGGTGCATAGATGCCCAGATAGCCGTCCTTGCTTTTTTCCATCCATCCGACATTCCTTACTTACCGGTTCCGTATGTTTTTTAAACCGATATACGCAATGTGTCGCTTCACAAATTCGGCAGGTATAGGGATTAAACTTTACATCAGCCCCGATACCGATGATGCCGCTGACTGATTTAACCGGCTGCATCAAGGCGCTTTCAGTCAATTGAATACCCAAAGTGTTCGGCAACATAGAAAACAGTTTGTGTTGCTCAACGGTTTGCCAGCCGCAATAACCGGGACTGTAACGGTTGGTAATATTCAAATATTTAGTTTTCATATTATCGCTCAGTTCCTGTTGGATTTTGTCGATGGCAGCTTCCACCACCACTCCGCCCAAAATATCGGCAATAAAGCCCTTCAACGGTTCATTTCCTGCAAGCATCGCCCGCGAATATTGTTCAATACCTACTCCGGCAGTACAGACAAATGCGGCTATTTGCGTGCTGCGTTTCAATTGTTGGAAAATGATTTTTCCAATTTGGAAAGTCGTTTCGCCGACCGTAAGTTTGTATCCGTCTTTATCGAAATTGAGATTATTAAAAATCAGGTATCCGCCACGAATGTCGTAACAACCGGCGGTTTCGTCCATTACTTCCCTGACCATCTCCGTGATGTCATCCGGCAAATCACCCTCATACCCCAGCATGGGAGCGGCAGCCTGCGGTTCGACTGCCAACTCCCGGCAGGGAATATTGAATTGAGTAAATGTACTCATCATTGGAGTTATGCAATTAGTTTATCCAACCAGACAACCAAACCCTGCGGGTCTTTCGTATAAACGTCTGCGTTGATTTGTTTGGCAAAATCATGATTGATAGGAGCGCCGCCGATAGCCACTTTGGTCTGCGGGTATTTTTCACGAATGAAATTAATGACAGTCGCCATATTCACCATCGTGGTGGTCAGCAGAGCCGACAGCCCAACAACGGCATCGGGATGATTGTCCAGTTCGGCAACGAATTTTTCCGGCTTCACGTCCACGCCCAGGTCGATTACTTCCCAACCGGCGCCTTCAATCATCATGCAGCACAGGTTTTTACCGATGTCGTGCAAGTCGCCAAACACCGTACCCATGATGAATGTGCCTTTGCGTTTCACTTCGCCCGACTGGAAAAAGGGTTTGAGGTGTTGCATGGATGCCGCCATCGCTTTGGCGGAAAGCAACATCTGCGGAACGAATATTTTGTTCTCACTGAATTTTTGCCCTACTTTTTCCATCGCCGGAACCAATGCCTTGTTCAACAGGTCGCCGGGAGATACGCCTTCTTCCAAGGCTTGTTTAGTCAGTTCGTCGCTGCCCGGTTGTCCCTTCATTTGGGGTGGATAGGGCGATG
>BNTV01000159.1 GCA_025996865.1 Bacteroidia bacterium | reverse complement strand
GTTCTTTTCGTGGATAGGTCTTTTTGGAATGTGGGTTTATACCACGCCGGCCGTAGCACAACATTTTTATCATACTTCCAACGCCGAGTCTTTGCTTTATCAGGAAGCCGGCGATTGGGTGGGCATTCTGTTCGGCGTTTACAATGCTGTAGCGATGATTGTAGCTTTGTTACTCATACCCATTGCTCAAAAAATAGGGCGACGCAAAACACATGCCGTTAACTTGGCCATCGGCGCCATTGGATTGTTGAGTATCTTCTTTATAAATGATTCCCGATGGCTTATTCTTCCGATGATTGGAGTCGGTATAGCGTGGGCGAGTATTCTGGCAATGCCTTATGCCATATTAGCGCCTTCGTTACCTGCCGGAAAAACGGGTATCTACATGGGGATTTTTAATTTTTTCATCACCATTCCTCAAATCGTTAACGCACTGTTTAGCGGGTTGGTACTTAAATATGTTTTTCATTTGCAGTCGGTGTACATGTTGATATTGTCGGGGGTATTCCTGCTGATAGCGATGGTTTGTACCTTGAGAATCAAATTATAATAAACATAACACCATTATCTAATATTAATAATTCAATTCAATTTTATATCCGAAGACGAAGAACCGATCATTATAACAAATTCTCCCGGTTCGACAAATGACCGGTTCAGACCTGACAAGTTTCCAAAACAATAAGATATAACGGAATGATAGCCCGTCAGGGCTATCACATTGTTCTTAGGTATTACAACCGATAGAAATTGTCAATTGTTCTATCCTGCAACCAACCTCTTTTCCACTGAATGCAATGCCCAGCAGAATGACTTTTCGGTCAAGAAACGGCTCATAATAGCGTTTCTCACGGATTTGTGCGATAGCCTGGTCAAGCAGGGTATCAATTTTTGTAGTAGCGTGGTATTTCAACTCTGCCACTACCGCCAGTCCGGGTTGCTGCAACACCGCATCTATACGCCCCCGGTTGGTAATCTTTTCACTTTGAATATTGAAACCCAGCAAAGTCATCCACACCTGAAAGATGATGTGATAACGGGCTTCATTTTCTATATTTTCCGCTTCCGCCCTGGCTTTGTTTCTCGACTTGGATGCTTTTAAAGTGTAGGGAACGTCGGCAAGCATCTTACGCATATTATTCGCAAAGCCTTCTGCATCAAAATTAAGTATCTGTTGCAGCATCGCTTTTCCAAGTGTTCCCAACTGTTCCACAGGGTATTGAGTGAATGCGTTTAACAAATGCTTCATCAACGATTCTCTAACTTCCAGATTGGGAACTCCAAGCGTGTATAGAGAATCTCCGTCAGTCATTTTTTCGTCTTTGACAGTCAGATAGCCTGTCTGAAACAGTAAGGGAATATCTCCAAGCGCATCCGGATCATAACTGTCGAAAGCCGAAGAATCAACAATGACAGGTTCTAATACGGTTTTGGCAAGACCGTGTTTTTTGAGCCGGTTGATCAGAAAAGTGGGCGTACCCGTTTCAAACCAGTAATTGGAAAACTTATTTTTTCTGAAAAACGACAGGGTAGAATACGGATTATAAACCGATGTTTTGCCATTCCAGGTATAACCGTCGTACATTTTACGAATCTTTGCCAGCAAATCTTCCCTTGTCATCTCCAAACGGACTGCGGTATTGTCGATATGTTCCGAAAAATTACGTTCCAATTCTTCCTGCGTATAACCACAGATGGAGGCATATCGGTCGTCCATCGTAATATCGTCAGGGCTGTTTAACACCGAAAATATCGACACTTTGGCTACTTTTGTTACACCTGTCAAAAAGATGAATTTCAGATGATCGTCGGTGGCTTTCAGTCTTTTATAAAAACTTTGAAGAAACTCACGTACTTCCGCTGCTTCGGATTTGCCCATGGTGTCTAATATCGGACTGTCGTACTCGTCAATAAGTACGACCACTTTTTGTCCTGTTTTGCGGTGCAATGATTCTATCAATTCGGCAAAACAATCGGAGGCGTATTCCGAAACAAGGGTTATTTCATATAAATTAGCCTGTCGTTTCAGAAATGTTGACATACTACGTTCTATCTCTTCCCTGCTGCCATGCTCAATATTCGTCCAGTCTATCCGGATAACAGGATATTGTTGTGTCCAGTCCCATTTGTCATAGATGTAAAGCCCCTCAAAAAGCGATTGATTGCCTTTGTAAAGTTCTCCCAAAGTACTGATAAGCAGCGACTTTCCAAAACGACGCGGACGCGAAAGAAAAACTATTTTTCCTGACGTAACAAGCCTGTAAATATCTTCTGTCTTATCAACATAAAGATAATCACTACTTCTCAAATCCTCAAACGATTGTATCCCTATCGGTAATTTCTTCATGACCTTTGGTTTTAAAATACCTACGAAGATAAACAAAATAATTGAAAGCAAAAAGAAATTCTAAATTTTTCAGCGTTTGTTAACAACCGCAGAGTTCACTTCGCAGAGTTATAATCCATCCATACTTTCATTTCGCCGGCATCGCGGTTGTCCCTGCTTACCGAAAAAACTCATTTTTTGTATATTGAGAATAAAAACGCTATCTTTGCATTGTTTTAAAATAATAAATCAGAAAAAATTATGTACAGACAAGTATTTATTCCGGACAAACAGAACAATCAGATTCCGTTTACTATACCTCGCGAATGGTATGGTTTACTGGTTGAGATTCTTGTATTTCCGGTTATCGAAGCAAATAAATTGCAATCTCCACCAAACGATGATGATTTCTATCAACTCAGCGGTGCATGGGAATCAGACCAAAGCGCAGAAGAAATGGCTGCCGAACTAAAAGCGGCAAGAAAATTCAGAGAAAAAGATTTATCATTTTAAATCCGCACCTTATGAAATACGTGTTAGATACCAGGGCAAACGCATCTTAATTTATTAGGATTTTCAATAAATAATCATTATTCCATCCAGCATCAAGTCTTTTCCCTTTCACACTTCTCTTTTTCGATTGTTCATGTTTGATTAGATTTTCATCAACCTTGACCTGTCCTAAACTCAAACTGACTACATCTCCGTCCGTTAACTCCGAGATGTCTTTTATCCATGATAAGAAGGCTTGCTCAAATTCGTCAGGATCCAATGCACTGAAAAATCGGTTAAACGTATCGTGAGTGGGGATGCCGCTGGGCAATTGCAAATATTGTCGTAACCAGGATTCTTTGGACTTGCCATAATTTTCAATATCATTCCATGTCTCTGCCCCACAGATGACCGCCGCAATGGTTATAAAGATAATATCCTCCATCAAATGCGCTTTAGTCCTGTCCACGCGAGGGTCTGTCAAATCTGTAAAATAACTAATCGGTGTTTGCATAACTCTTTTTATTATACAAACGAAGCGTTCGATACTTTAGTATTTAAAATTTGTTAAATTTGGATGCGTTTGCCCTGGTAAATAAAGCACATAAAACGTATTAATTTTTTCATTCTTTTTTCATTTTTAACATTACGCATCCATGACGAGAAATATCAAATGACTTCACGGAAGAGGTTTTACCTAAATCCACTTGCCGCCATAAGTCACGTACTTGATAAGTATCTTCGTATCCCAACGCCTTCCAATCAACTGTGACCGACGTTTCCATCGGGCGTTTGTTGAAGATGGCGATGGCAGTATTACCGTCATGCAAATCCTTTTTCCATATTTCAATCATATCTTTTTTATTGACGCAATAACCGGGTTTACCTGATTTGTCCTGGTCGATATCAATAACTTCCGCATTGCAGAGGATGTTTTTGGTGAAATCGTCTATACCGATGATTTCGCCACTAAAAATCAAGGGTGCAGATAACATGCACCAGAGCGTCATACACGTATAATGCTCGCTCGGCGAATAGGGCGAGGGCACAATTGCTTTTTTTTCCCAGTCGTAGATATTTCCAAAAAGCAGGTAATCCGGGTCATTCCATCCGTCAGGACCGGAATAATCTCTGATTTGTTCCTGAAAGAAACCGATGCGGAACATATTAGTTACATTGTCTTTTGTGCTAAAGCCAAGGTCGCCGGTGGTACGCCAAGAGTTTCCGCCTACTTCTTTTCCCCATTTCCATACTTCGCCAATTCCATATTGGCACATATTGAGGATGATATCGCGGTTGGCTTCGCGGATGTGTTTCCCGATCAAACGGTAGGGCTTTTCTAATTCCTCCTGCAAGTATCCGCCATCCGGTTTCCACGATTTGACTTCGTTGCCGTAGTAGCACCAGTCGTATTTCAGAAAATCGAACCCCCAATCGGCATACGTTTTCACATCCTGCGCTTCGTGTTTATAAGAACCGGTATAGTATCCGCAAGTCGTTGGGCCGGGCGAGGAATACAAACCGGCTTTCATACCCAACTTGTGGATATAGTCGGCAAGACCTTTCATATTGGGAAAGTTCTTGTTGGTACGAATCGTGCCGTCGGGGTTGCGCACCGGTCCGCCAATAACAGGGTCGTCGCTGTCGGCTTTCACTTCCCATCCATCGTCGATATTGACAAAAGTATATCCGAAGTTGACCAATCCCTCTTCGTACATCGCTTGTGCGCTTTTTTCCATGAGTTTCTGTGTGACGTCGGTCTGGTAAATATACCAACTGTTCCAACCCATGTGGGGCGTCAAGGCAAGACCTCCGCCAATAACGATTTCGAGCATGTCGCGGCAGACACCCCGGCTGTTGGTTGCTGTGATTGTCACCGGATAGTTGCCTGCCTGCGCACACGAGCCGGTAATAATGCCGTTGTCCCGGTTGAGTGTCAGCCCGGTCGGCAGGTTCTCCGCATCAAAAGTCATCGGACGTTCGCCTGACGCGGCAATGGCAAACAGGAAAGGTTTCCCTGATGATGCGCCGGTAATTTTTGCACCATTGATGCGGGGCGCAGGTAACGGCGATGGTGTGAGGATGTAACGAGGCTCCGGCTCGCTTTTTAGGGCGATGGGCGGTGTTTTCACCGTGAAGTGGGCATCCGTCCATTTGGCATGGTCAACGTGTTTGGAGGCACCCTCGATGAAAAGACAAAGTTCTGTGACGCCTTTCAAATCAATATCGACGTATTGAGGAGCATCGCCTTTACGCATTTCACCACTGTTGAAGGCGATGCCTTTGTTGGTAAATGCGTAAAAGATGACAGAGGCGTTTTTGGCGATACTGTCGTCCACTCCGATGTTTGCGGTAAAGCGGCCCTTTTTGCCGTCCAACCGGAAGTGTTTCTCCCCAATGGCGTGTACGCCGGAGTCGGATGAGGTAATAACCAAGCTGCTGAGTTCGACTTTCTGTGCCGACGAGCAACCAACCAACAAAAGAAATGCGGCCAAGGACCAATGCCTGACAATGGCTTTCAGCCGCAGGGTTTTTGAAATAACAGTTTGTTTCATGAAAATTGTATTTTTTATTATCTTTTTCATGCGATTGTTTTTTTATTCATAAATATAGACCTTCTTCTTTCAACCTTTTCCGCAGATACGGCACATCAATCTGATGTACATCGTTTTTAGTCCGTTGGAGAGCATGAACGGCCGCCATTCCGGCAGCTTCGCCGGTAACTAAACAGGGAGGCATTACCCGCAGGCTGCCATACGCATAATGGTCGGTCGATATACATCGTCCGGCAACCAATACATTTTTCAAGCCTGTCGGCGTCAAGCAACGATAAGGTATGCCGTGGGATTCTCCTTTGCCGTAAGGCGGATACTGGGCTGCATCTTGAATATGGATGTCGATATAGTAGGCATTTCTGCCTATGCCATCCTCGAAAGAGCGACGTTGCAACCAATCTTCCAACGAAAACGTGTAATCGCATTTTATTCGGCGGCTTTCGCGAATACCCAAAAGAGCGCCGGTAGCAGACAAATGGGAGGCGGCAAAGATTTCCGGTCTAAATTCCTTCATTCCTTCGTGCAGTTGCCGCACCAGTTTACGCCCACGCATCATCGATTCCGTAAGAGATACGGGATTTAAACTATTTACGGTTACATGTCCCGCGTTAAAAGTGAGCGTGGCCGGACCTGTCAGGTGGTCGTTCATGTGATTATCCTTTACCAAATCATACTTGTCCGATTGCGCAATGGCATGCGCAGGACTGTCTGCCCGGCTGTTATGCACAGAGCCTGCAAGGGCATATTGATAAGAGTCAATGTTCGACACCGAAAAACAGAGCGTTCCCTGTTGCACGGTTCCGTTTTCATCACCCATGACAAAATCGGCGCCTGCCCACGCCGCCAAATCACCATCGCCGGTACAGTCAACAAACACTTTGGAGCGACAGGCGGTCAATCCCAATTTATTGGCTACGATTACCGCATCCACCACACCGTTTTCCTTCATTTCTATACCCGCCATCGTGGTAAACAACAACACCGAAACACCCTGCGAGCAGACTAAATCGTCATACACTAATTTCAAGTATTCGGCGTTGATAGCTATCCAATCATTTCCTGCGTCATGTGGTACGCCTTTTTTAGCTTCCAAAAACACCCGCTCGGCAATTCCTTTATAAATGATTTTTTCATGGTCGGTGAAAGGGCACCACGCATTTAACAAACCGGAAGTTCCCATTCCTCCGAGGGCGCCAGCGCCCTCAATTAATAAGGTACGAGCACCTTCCCTTGCGGCGGCTGTTGCGGCGGCACAGCCGGAAGGACCTCCTCCGACAACAATGACGTCCCATCCGTCATTCAGTGTGATTTTTGATTTTCTCAAAGACAGCGTTTTGTCTTTTTCGGACGCCATTCCTGCTGCAAAGACGGGCGTAGTTGCCGACAAGGTCATCAGACCGGCTTTTTTAATAAAATTTCTTCTGGTACTCATTTTATAATCATTTATTTTACTTAATTTGTTCATTCTATTACAATAGTTTCAAAAAAGATTTAGCCTTCACTATTTGTCCTTTATACTATCGAATCACCTGTATTTTAGCAATCCATCCCCCACCCGACGCCATATCTATATTGACTTTATCGCCTTTCTTGACGCCGGTTTTCACTTCCCTGATGTAATCCACAGCCGTGGTGTTGGCGTTTATTCCATCGCGGATGAGTTCTATTTGGTAGGTTTTGTCGGGTGATAAAAAGTCGAGCGTGATGTTCAATTTGCGGGGCGTCCAGTCTGTGATGGCTGCCACGTACCAATCGTTGCCGTTTTTGCGTGCCAATGCCACATAATCGCCCACTGCGCCGTCAAGAGGTACTGTGTCGTCCCATTCTACGGGGATTTTCAGCAGAAATTCCGTACATTCCCGATTCTGGTAGTACAATGGCTGGGCGTCGGACAGCATTTGCAGGGGACTCTCGGCTATGACAGCCATTGCCAGTGAATGTGCCCGTGTACCCTGCCCCATCGGTTTGTTGCCGTTTATCCTGAAATCATCTTTGCTGGCATTGTTCATTGTACCCGGAATGTAATCCACCGGTCCCGCTACATTACGGATAAAAGGCAGAGTGCAGTGGTGGTCGGGATTGTCTCTGTTGCCAAAACCGTTATATTCAAATTCAATTAATGCTTCTCGCGTTAGTACATTCGGGTAGGCGCGCCGCAAGCCGTCCGGACGATAAGCGCCGTGAAAATCAATTACCATCTTGTATTCAGCACATTTCTCGGCGGCTTTCCAGTAGAAATCAACTACTTCCTGGTCAGAACGGTTCATAAAGTCAATCTTTACGCCTTTGATGCCCCATTGGGCAAATGTTTTCAGCGCTTTTTCCATCTGTCCTGCAAAATGGTCATAGACCACCCACAGCATCACGTCCACCCCTTTGGTCTGCCCATAACGCACCACCTCTGGAATATCCAATCCGTCAACCACTTGCGAAAGGTCTTCGCCATCCGTCCATCCGCTGTCGAACAGAAAGTACCGAATGCCAAACTCATTGGCAAAATCGACCATATATTTGGCGGTTTCCATATTGATGCCCGCCTGAAAATCAACGCCGTAAATGCCTAACCGCGACCACCAGTCAAAGGTAACCCAGCCGGGCTTTATCCACGAAGGGTCGGCTATTTTGCACTCCTCGCCCAGCAGATATACCAATTGATTCGTCAAAAGTTTCGTTTCTTTGTCTGCCACGCCAAACACTTTCCACGGAAAACTGCGGGATGCGGTCGTTTGGGCAATATAATCAGCGCTTTTCACCACTCTGCGGCGGTCTTCTTTGTTCCCTTGGCTGTTATATTCAAGCGGATAGCCCCAATAATGGGTGGACAGGTTGGTGGCAGTCTTTTTGAGCCACATAACAGGATAATCCTTTGTGCCAGCTTCCATGAAAAGCACGAAATGACCGGCGACATTGACCAAAGCAGGCAAATTACCCATCTCGCCGTTTGCCATGCCGACAATTTTCTCGGTTACGTAAGGTCTTTCATAGTCGCTGTTGTAGCGATCGTCTTTTTGGAAGGTAAGACGGGCGCTGTCTGGAAAAATGAAATCCGCATTATCACTCAACACCTTCATGTCGCCGGCGGCGTCCGTCAGGAAACGATAGGCAAAACCTTCATTGTAGAGCCTGAACTGTATCTTCGTTTTGTCGCCAAACTCAATGACGGCTTCATTGTAGCGTTCGGGAATGGTCGCCGTTTTTTCCCTGATAAGAGGCTGCACAACGCGATTGACGGAACTTTGCTTCACCTTTTTGACGCGCATGGTAGCAGGGAAATGCCCCTTGTCGGTGAACATATCCATATTCCTGATTTCAAAAACATCCGTATTTCCGGCAATCAGTTTGACGGAAATGTTTTGGGAAACGTCAATACTCAGGACTAACGTCCCGTCAGGTGATGAAATTCTCGTTTCAGCCGCCCATAGCGGAAATGCGATATACGTAAAAAGTACAGTAATAAGATGATTTTTCATGAGTGATTTTTTTTTGCAAAAGTACAACTATTTTTGGGCACCTCTAAAAATTATTTTTTGCATTTGAATTTCTCGCCAAAGCAGAGGTGTATTAAACTCTGACGAAAAATCACTGAAATTTTCTGCAAAGGAGCCGTCAATTATTAAACATTTCTGTTTAACATGTCCCCTTACCACACAATAAGGTTTCGTATCACGACCAAGGGGGTATTCTGTATCGTCAACACGAACCAGCAATCCGTCTCCGTCTGTAGCTACAAGATAATGCTCCTTGTTCTCGGCAAACAAGGCTCCGGGAAACGATGTTTCAGAAAAAGTAGAGGAAACCGGTCCTGAAAGAATAACTTCTAAAGAGGAATTGCCGGACAAAATCAAGATTGCAGACAACCCACTTGTACCGTTAAATTGGATTTGCAAACTGTCCCCATTTTGTACCACTGTATTTGCTGTCAGGGCAGCTCCGGATACAGGGTGTTGGCTCCATGTTTTGCCACACCGTTTATC
>BNTV01000158.1 GCA_025996865.1 Bacteroidia bacterium | reverse complement strand
GTTTATCAACTTCTTTTTTACGACCACCGCCTTTTCTGCGTATCTTGTTCGATGCTGCCTGCATGTCAGGATTTTGAAGTTCTTTTTCTCCACGAGCTATTAAAAAACGGCTCTTGCCGGACAAAGCCGCTATCTTACTCTGACCTCCCCAACCAATGCTTTGTGCTTCACTTGCAAGGTATAAGCGAGTTTGCTTTTCGTCCAAAACAGGCAACATTGTCGCTATTTTCTTTTTGATTATCTCCTCGTCCATGTGTTATCTAATGTTTATTTCACAAAGATAATGTTTTTTCTGCAATTACAAAATTATTTGTTATATTTATTTATTGATGCATCCTTAGTTAAAATATCCAACCCATACGCACGCCTCACCTCTTCCTGATACCGTATGAGGTTTGTCATGCTGCTGTTCGAATATGACAATCTCATTTTCGCCCTTCTTCAATCGCTATCCTGTTGATTTCAAAGTTGATTACTGACATATCTCATGAATAATATCATAAGCCTTCGCTTGTTCTTCCGGAGTAGGACAATAAGTGACCACTATCAGTTTCATTCCCGGACGCCATAACCGACGGACGGTTTGCTCGATTATATCCACATTGCCTACGATTCTTGCATTCAAGACGATGCCCGAATGGACAAACCCTTCCGCAAAAGGAGTTGCCGGATTCGGATTCGGGTCGGTTTCCAATGAAAAAGCGCCGTCTGCCATCCGCAAACCTTGGATGTGAGACAAGACCGGAATCTTGTCCGACCAATCACCGCAAGAATGAAGCACGGGACCGCCATACGCCAAGCCGACTTTTTCAAATGAAGGAACGGCACAATCAATGTATTGTTCGTTAGACAGCATCACGATATTGTCGTCGCTTTGTCCATAACCTTCAAAATTGCGGGCGGAGGCAAAGCCATGTCCCGGATTCGCCAGACAATCGCCAATAATCTTTTTCTGTTCGGCTACAAATTCGATGGTCAGGTCAGCGAGGATGTCGAAAAAATGTCTTACCGAATCAGGGTCAATTAGGGTGTCCATCAACAAGTTGCCGTTTTTCACTATCATCGTGGATACGTTCAACGGCGATTGTGCATCGGTAAAACAGACGGGCAGTTTGCCGCGGGTTTGGTTCATGAAATAATCTATCATCTCCAGCGTATGTTTTCCGATGTTCGTTTGTGCAATGGGTTTCGGGGTATATTGCCAGGCTTCGGCAACCGTATCAAAACGGTGGCGCACAGCAGGCGCCTGTCCTTCGTTCCAAACATAATCGGCGCCGTAAGCAGCGGCACAAGTACCGATGCCGTACCACGGCTCCAAAAAATTGGGTATGTCGGCTTTGAATGTCATACTCTTTTGCAAACAGCCCAACTGCAATTCCAACGAGCGTTTCATGTCCCGGCTGCCGTCGGCAAAAACTTCTGCCGAGCGCACCCTGCGATAAACCGCTACACCCGATGTGGCGTTCCAAAAAGCCCCACTCTTTTCCAATAAAGATTGCTCATAATCGGCATAAGCATCCAAATCAAACTTTTCGGGCGATAACGGAATGATGTCCGTTGCCTGCGAATCTCGCTTGGTGGTATCAAAACGCATGACTTATATTTTTATAGGTTCTATTTTGTGTATAAATATTTTCAGTGAAAGCCAAGCCAGCAAATAGGCTACGCTTGCAATAGCAAAAATAATTTGATAATTACCGGTCAATTGCAATATCCAGCCCACTAAAGGCGAGAAAATAATGCCGCCGATGGCACCGGCAAAACCGGTCAATCCAATCATGGATCCGATAGCGGATTTCGGGTAAATATCCGAAACTATCGTGTAGATATTCGATGCCCAACCTTGATGCGCAGCGGTTGCCATACTTAGCAACACAATGGCTAAGCCCAACGAAGGAATCCACGACAACAAAAAAACCGGCATTACCATAAGGGCTACTATCAAAATGGTGGTTTTTCTTGCAAAGTCAATGCTTTTACCTGCTTTGATAAAGTGGGACGACAACCATCCTCCACCGATGCCTCCCGCCGACGACAGAGTGTAAATAATGATGAGCGGAATGCCCATCCCTTGAAGGTCAAGACCGAGTTGTTCACTCAGGTATTTGGGCAACCAATACATAAAAAACCACCAGATTGGGTCGGTAAGAAATCTGCCTATGCAGATGCCAAGAGTTTGTTTATGGGCAAGTAATTTGAGCCAGGGAATGGATGCTCCGCTTGCTTCCTCTTCTTGGTCCGATAGAATATGGGCAAGTTCTTTGGGCGAAGCCACTTTTTCGGGTTTTTTATAGAACAACAACCAAAACAGCAACCAGATAAATCCCAATGCACCGGTGGCAATAAAGGCGGCCTGCCAGCCAAAAGTAACCGCTAAAAACGGAATTAACAACGGGGCTATAATGGCGCCAACGGTGGAGCCGGAATTGAAAATGCCCGTAGCCAAAGCCCTTTCTTTTTTGGGAAACCATTCGGCAACGGTCTTGACAGCCGCAGGAAAATTGGCGGATTCGCCCAATGCCAATCCGAAACGAGCCGAGGCAAAAGAGAATACCGACGATGCCAAAGCATGACCTGCCGCAGCAAGGCTCCAGACAACCATCGCAACGGAATATCCGATACGAGCGCCGAATTTGTCTAAAACACGTCCCGTAAACAATAAACCGATGGCATAAGCAATCTGAAACGCCATGATAATATAGCCGTAATCCTTTTCACTCCATCCGAATTCTGTTTGCAAAAAAGGAGCAAGGATGCTTAGCACCTGCCTATCAATGTAATTGATGGTGGTTGCAAAAAAGAGCAAGCCGCAGATTGTCCAACGATAATGATTTTTCATGGGTACTTTTTGCTATTTTAATTCTTTCAATTTATTTGGCTTTATCGTATTCTATCGCTGCAAAAATAAACGGGGCAATGGATTTCGGGTCATTGTTAATCACCTTCTCGCTCACGTAATAATCAAAAGAGCCGTCGCGGTATCTGCCGCTTCCGCCCAATCCGGCAACGGAACAGCAATTGGTGATGCTGTAAGTCCCATCGCTTTCTTCTTCAATGAATTGCTTGAGTATCCCGTCAAAACCTTTGTCGGCAACCGTTTTATACTTTGCGCCGATATAGCCTTTATCGACTGCTTTGTATAGAAAGTAAACAAACATGCACGAGCCGGACGATTCCAAATAATTCCCTTTCCGGTCTCCTAAATTCGTCACCTGATACCAAACGCCGGTTTTCTTATCCTGCCAACGACCGATGCCTTTCGCCATTTTTTCTACTATCGCAACGACGTCTTTCCTGCCGGGATGATTTTGCGGAAGATAATCCAAAACGTCAACCAATGCCATGGCGTACCAGCCTAAACTTCTTGACCAAAAATTGGGAGAATGTCCGGTTAATTTATCCGCCCATTTCTGTTCCCTGCTTTCATCCCAACCATGATAGAACAAACCTGATTTAGCATCGTAGCTATATTTGTCCATCAACTTTATTTGTTTCACTACATCATCGAACACTTCCTGTTTGTTGAACATTTTTGCATATTCGGTGAGGAAAGGTGAAGCCATATACAATCCGTCCAACCACATCTGATGCGGATAAATCTGCTTGTGCCAGAATCCGCCTTCCGAGGTGCGGGGATGGGAAGCCATCTGAGCGACCAAGGTGTCGATTGCCGTTTGATAGCGCTTGTCGCCGGTCGCCTGATACAAGCGAAACAGAATTTTTCCGGCATTGATATTGTCGATATTGTATTTGTCTTTTTGATAGGTTTTTATGATGCCTTGTGCGGTAATCAAACTATCAGCATAGCCTTTGGCATAATTGAAATAGGTGTTGTCTTTTGTTTGCTCAAACAGGTCGAGCATCGCTTTTGCCACACAGCCGTGGGTATATCCCCAATGCGGAACTTTGGCATTTTCTATCATCCAGGCTTCGGGATAACGGGTGATTTCCGAATCAGCCATTTTCACCCCCCAATTCACCCCCAACCCCCTGAAGGGGGCTACCCCTAAATCCCCTAAAGGGGACTTCTCGCGCTCCCCCTTTAGGGGGCTGGGGGGTTGCTGGGGGGTAAATTCGTAGGTTTTACCTTTTTCCGTATTTAAATCATACAGGTAATCATTTGTAGAGACGTGGCGCGCCGCGTCTCTACGAACGGCAATATTCGATTTTTCCGAAACCAACGGTGTTTTGATTTCCGGCATAGCGTATAAATGATTTGGATTTAAACCTTTAGCCTGTTTTATCCCATTTCCGTTCAAGGGGACGGCAATACGCAAACGGCAATTTCCTCCGTATTTGGAATAGACTTTCAACTTGCTTACTTTCCCGTTTTTCCAATCCATATCAATGACAAACCCGCCTCGTGTTACCAATCCTTTGACGCTTCCGTTTTTCCAAACGCTTGGGAGTGCCGGAAGCAAATAAACAAAACCGTCGTGACTTTGCACAAACATTTCTGCAATGCCGGCCGTACATCCGAAGTTGCCATCAATCTGGAAAGGCGGATGCGCATCAAACATATTGCTGTAAGTACCGCCTTGTTTATCGGCGACAACCAAATTCAATTGATTGGTCAACAGTTTATAAGCATGGTCGCCATCTAAAAGACGCGCCCAAAGGCAGACTTTCCATCCCATCGACCAGCCGGTAGAAGGGTCGCCGCGATAAATCAGCACGTTTTTGGCGGCTTCGCTCAACTCCGGTGTGCGGACAGGCGAAATTTGGTTGCTCGGATACAGCCCATAGAGATGCGAAACATGGCGATGGGTGTCTTTGGGGTCATCCCAATCGTAGAGCCATTCTTGCAATTGGTTGTGTTGTCCGATTTGCATGGGAGGCAGTTGGTCGCGTTTCATTTTCAGCGTATCGCTAAATGCCTGGTCGATGCCCAAAATTTGCGATGCTGTAATCACATTGGAAAACAAATCGAAAACCAATTGATTGTCAATAGTCGTACCGGCGGTAATCGTGGCTTTTTTCCCGCTTCCACCGTGTGCGTTTTCCGGAGAATTGGACGGGGCGACTACCAACCAGCCTTTTTTCGGTTCCTTAATTAGAAAATCGTTGAAAAACATCGCTGCCTCGCGAATAACCGGATAAATGGATTTCAAATAGTCTTTGTCACCCGTGTACAAATAGCGGTACCACAAATGCTGACTTACCCATGCACCGCCGGTAGGCCACATGCCGGATGCAGCACGGTCAACCGGTGCGGTAATTCGCCAAATATCCGTATTGTGATGCAATACCCAACCGCGACAATTGTACATCATCTGTGCTGTAACGGCGCCGGTTTCCGACAATTCGCGCACCATTTGCAGCATCGGCTCGTGCATTTCACTCAAATTGGTACTTTCTGCCGGCCAATAATTCATTTCCACGTTGATGTTAGTCGTATATTTGCTGTCCCAAGACGGCAAAAAGCGGTCGTTCCATATCCCTTGCAGATTAGCGGGTTGTGTATTCGGTTGCGAGCAGGATATTAATAAATAACGTCCGAATTGAAAATACAATGCGGCTAATTCCGGGTCGTTAGATTGGGCAAAATCCTTGATGCGTTGGTCGGTGGGTTTTTGCGATGCGTTGGTTTTGCCTAAATTCAAATTTACTCTGTCCATATACTGGCGGAAAAAAGCAACATGTTCCTGTTTTGCTTTTTCGTAACTGTTGGCAAACGCTTTCTCCATGTATTGGCGGCATTTGGCTGTTTTGTCGCCGGAAAGGTCTTTGTAATTTACAAAATTCGTTGCCATAGCCACATATAAAATCACTTCATCGGCATTTTCGATAGCGATAATATCGTCGGAAACGGAACATGTTCCGCCACTCACTTTGGGTTTTACGCGGGTTTCAAATTGCACTTTTCCACTTTGTTTCTCGTGTGCAGGTGTCAGTCCTCTGAGTATTAACTGATTATCTTCGATAACGCGCGTTGTTTTTTCTTGCGGGGTGGTCATGAAAACGTTACAGGTAATGCTGTGTGGTTTATCTGCCGTCAGTTTCACAAGAATGGCCTGGTCGGTAAATGAAGTAAATAGTTCTCGCTTGTAAGTGACGCCGTTCACTTTGTAAGTAACGCTTGAAACGGCATTGCTTATATCCAAATCGCGATAATAGTTGGAATATTTGTTGTGTCCGGGAAACGAAATAAACAAATCGCCCATCGTTTGATAGGGCATTCCGTGATTTTTGGGCGACATGATTTTTGCAGTCGCCATATTTTCCGCCTCCACATATTTGCCTTCAAACACCAATCGGCGAACTTGGTCCAATACCCCCTCTTCCAAGCGATGCGCATTATTGTTGGGCGAGCCTGCCCAAATGGTTTCTTCGTTCAATTGCAAATGTTCGACCGCAGGCGTTCCGAAAACCATCGCGCCCAATCGTCCATTACCCAAGGGTAAGGCTTGCGTCCACTCCAATGCCGGTTTGTCATACCACAATTTCAGCGTTTCATCTTGAGCGTGCAATGCGCCGCTTGCAAAAAGTACAAGTCCAATGCTTAAAAGCCGTAGGCTGAAGCCTACGGTTATGTCGTCCCTGCGGGACTGCAAAAATGATTTTACATTATCCATCATATAATATCGTTATAAAGCCTTAATAAATTCCTACTTTTTTCAAGACTTCTGTTAATGCTTCTTTTCCGTGTATTGCATTTGCCGGCAGTTTTTCGCCTGTTGAGCCGAATACGTACATTTGTTTTTCTTGCTCAATAGTCACTTTCGTTTCATCCGCTTTTTCAATATTTAAATGAAAATGTTGGGCAACAAAACGATACATGGCATTGCGTTTGGACGGTCCATAATCGTGACCTTCAGTCGGGAAATGGTCGTTTTCCAAGTTACTTTCCGCATGATAAAATCCATATACACGATTGACGAACGGATATTCCAATTCGGGAACAGTGCTCGTCCAATCTTTTCCGTCCGATAATATCAATTGAGGTTTGGGCGCGAACAGGGAGGCTATTTCCGCATTGTTCGTTCGTCCACCGCAAAGATGGGCGGGCATTCCGCTTTCGCAAGGGCATCCGCCGGAAAAATGAGACGACAACATAACGGTCGGAACACTCAACGTGATGCGGTCATCCATTGCGGCAAGCATCATGGTCAGACTACCGCCGCCGGAGCCGCCGGTAATGCCTACACGAGTGGGGTCGGCTTCTTTTAGCGACAACAAATAATCCAAAATCCGGATAGCATTCAATGTTTGAATGGTATTTGCGGCACTCAAACGGTGTAAGGTTCCATCGAATTGCAAAAGACTTTCGCCCCATGCAAATATATCCCAACTCGCGGAAATAATGCCCATACGTGCTTGTGTGGCGCAACGGAGTTGTTGGTCTTCCCGATAACGCCCTTGACCGAAATGACCGTTCGGATTCAGCATGACCGGACATTTGCCTTTGATTTGAGCCGGTTTATAAATGGAGCCTGCCACGTAAATTCCGGGCAAAGTTTCGATCGCAAAATTTTCCACGGTATAGCCGTCATATTTCCGTTTAGGCGTGAGAATAACTGCGGAAGCCGGTTTGTCCGGAAGCGGTGAAAGTCTCAATGCACCCGGCAAACAGGCTTTGATTTCCTCCTTTCGTTTTTCCCAACTTGCTTTATCGGTGTAAAGAATTTTCAGGTAATCCAAAAATTTAGCACCTTCTTTTTCGTTGGTGCGTGCATATTCAAACTCCTTAACCTTGTATTTTCCGTTGTCCATCACGTAAGTGTAATCAAACGGCGACAACACGGCACGCAAAGTTTCGTCTATGCTCCACGGCTTGATTCGCCAATCGGCGTATTTCAGCATTTTGCCGTCTATCATTTTCTTATCCAATTTCAACTGAATATCAAAACGTTTTTCAATGTCGGTCAACACATCCATTAACGGACGAGTGTAAGCACTATCTGCTGTTTGCCGATTTTGCGCTTGCAAACATATTGAAAACAGCATTATCATAAAGCACAAGAGTACGCGCAAGTCCCGCAGGGACTTGAAGGTTCGTATTTGACGAGATTCAGTTTTCATCAGGCAAGCAATTTATCTAATAGTTCCACTGCTTTTTTAACCTTTTCTTTCTCCGGCTCTTTGAATAAATTAAACGGTTGAGCCAAGAAATCACTGCATATTCCCTTCAAGGAAAGGGCTGTTTTGATGCCTTTGATATAACTGGAGCCAAATCGACCGATGCCGTATAAATGTTGACTAACCTGCAACATTTTGTTTTGCAATGCTATCGTTTTATCCACGTCTTTTGCTGCAGCCGCTTCATATAAATCCACAAATATTTTAGGATAAACATTGGCTCCACCCGCTACGCCACCATGTGCCCCCATCAAAACCATAGATGCCATCATTTCTTCCGGACCGACAAACAATCCAAAATCCGGACGGTCTTTGAACAATGTCAGCAACTTGCAAAAATAAATGCCGTTTGCGGAACTGTCTTTCAATCCGATAATGTTTTTGTGTTTCGCCAATTTTTCTACCGTATCTACCTCTATCATCGTTTTTGTATGCGAAGGCATATTGTAGAGATATAAGGGCAAGGGCGATTTATCGGCAAGCAATTGATAATATTCTATCAATTCCGGTTGACCCAAAGCAAAGAAATAAGGTGGAGCGGCAACCACGGCTGCGGCTTTGTTTTTCACTGCCATTTCGGCAATCCGAATACTTTCATACACCGAAGTATCGGTAATTCCTACCAACAAAGGCACGCGCCCGCGAATGTAGGTAGCCGTTTTCTGTATCAGTTCGGCCTTAATTTTAATACTTAAATGTTGCGCCTCGCCGGTCGTTCCGAGGACAAAAATACCATTCACGCCTCCGGCAATCAGGTGTTCTACTAAATTCTCAAGACCTTGTGTATCCAAAATATCTGTATCCAACAAGGGAGCAATCATCGGTGGAATTATCCCTTTGATTATTTGTTTTTGTGCGCTCATGTTTAATTATTTTATATGTTTCTCAATCTTCTTTTTTATCTATCACTTGTGGTTTCAAAACCGTGAGATTCAGAATAATGGCTACGGCGACAACGAGTGTCATCAAAGCAAAATCCCGTCCTAAATTTCCGGCATCTATTGATTTTCCCAGAAAATTAGTAATCACTGCACCGGCTGAAATACCAACTAAATTCATTAATCCATAGCCTGTTGCCCGATAACGTGGCGACACGAACTGACAAAGGATAGGCATACTGTTCACATCAAACATTCCGAATCCCAAGCCGAAACAGATGGCGCCCGAAACAATCATCGCCAAATTATGTCCGAATGCCAACAACAACAAGGCGGGAATGGTTAACGACAAACCGATAACACCCGTATAAATACGTCCTTTGAGGTTTTTATGC
>BNTV01000157.1 GCA_025996865.1 Bacteroidia bacterium | reverse complement strand
GGGATAAAGCCAATGCTGATTTGTATAATGTGATAGTCACAGAAACTAAAGCAAAATTATCAATTTAAGATGACTAATATTCAGCTCGTCAAACATTTAATGGTGGAGCTGGATAAGCAGGGATTGGGCTTTGGTCAGGCATTTATTAACGAAGAGCTTGACCATTTTCTCAATACGGCTTATCTTAGCCTGATTGAACAGAAATTAGTTAAAATGGAGATGGCTGAAAACGATGGCGTTCAAACCAAATATAGGGATGATTTAAATTTTCTCAATATATTAGTGTTTAACGGCATTATAGATAGCTCAAACATAAACAGTTATCTATATCCCAAAGAAGGATATAATGCATTATACATAACTCCTACAACAGAGCCACTACACGCATACCATGCATCAATAAGTTTTAATGGTCATGGTTCGTTTGTATGCTCAAAGATTAAATCTTCCGATCGGAAACCTTTCGTTTGGAATGACTTAAATCTTGCGTATGTAGAAAATCCAGTATATTTTATGTTGAAAGACTCGACTAAGTCGGATCTTCCTTCATTTATATTTCTGGTCGATCCTGATATGGTTAATGTGACGATGACTGTAGCCATATATGGCATTAAGAGACCAGCATTAATCGATTCAACAACAAATCCAGGCGTCGAAATAGAAGTTCCATGGTGGAATGAGATCGTCCAACGCGCAGCCACTTTTGCCCTTGAGAACATAGAATCTACCAGGACAGCTTCTCATCTCGAAGTCGATGCTAAATTAAACCCATAATGAATAGACTTGAAGGTTACATTAACTTTCTACGAGCCATCAATAAATTTGATGCAGTAGATAGGCCTACGACAAGCGAATCTGAGGTTTGGTTGAATAGGGGCCAGGATAAGTTCGTTAAGACAAGATACTCTGGCAACAATGCTAAAATGGAAGGTTTTGAGCAATCGCAAAAAAGGATTGAAGATCTGAGGACTTTACTGATGACATCAGATGTAACGCTCACTAAAACTGGTCAGAAACAAGCTGGTACCATACCGGAGGGACTGATGATATTTATTGGCGATACATGCATGGTTGTTCCCTCTGTTGACGTAAACAATACGGACGGCAGTAAAATAGCTGAATGCTGGGAGACAGCCGTTGATGACAATGGGAATAAGTACTGGGTGCCAAAATTGACCGAAGTTACTGATGTGACTCAGGATACAATACATGGCAATCTGACAAGCTCATTGGCTCCTCATAACTTCATGTACGGGCAAGCAAGGCCACTTAGGCTGTTTATTGGTAATAAAGTAGAAATATATTCAGATGGTAGCTATATGGCTAATACGTATCAAATGACGTACCTAAAGCATCCAGCAAAAATATCTCTATATACACCAAGAGCAGACTCTTTATGCGAACTGCCGGTTCATACACATCCAGAAATAGTCCAGATTGCCGCAGATTTATATCTTGCCGCAACAGCCGGACCTACTGTTCAAATACAAACACAGATAGAGCCAACAATAGAATAATATCGCCCCCGACGTGGAAAGCTTATAGGCTCGTAGGTTAGTAGGAGGGGAGATTTAACAACTTAATATATCATAAATTATGATTACAAGTGCAAGTAGCATCTTTGTGGGTGATGTAAAAACTCCCGCAGACTTGATGAACGTCACCGCCACTGACGTAAAAAGTATTTTCTTGGAAGATACTAAGGGCAATATTATCACAACGGCTACGGCCGCTGCACCGTTCTCTATAGCTCAAGTAGAAGGTATAGATGTAGTAGATGGAGCAAACATCGCACGCATTCGTCGTTCGGGTTTGATTACCGCTGCTGTTCTGAAAAACTCTGAATACTTGGCTGGCGTAACTGTTGCAGACACGACCGCTCCCGTTGTAGAAGAATCCGTAGAAGTAGACTTCACTGCAATCACTGTCGATCCGGCAGAACGTTATGTATTGCGTATACAATTTAAAGACCTTACATATTACAATGCAGGCCCTGCTTACTACTCACATTCTTACGAAGTCTTTGGTCAAGATGTAACTAATGCAATTGAATTAGCTGACGCATTCCGTCGCCAAATTATTGCTCAGGACGGTTCTCGCGTTAATGTTAATGCTTTGGGTACCGCAGTAGTTACTATCACCGCTAAAGCAAAAGATAATAGCAATGGTTTGTGGCCGTTGAATGATTGGGCTCAAGTAACATTTGTGGCTTCTATCTACAAAACATCTTTGCGCGATAGTGTTCTTTATAATAACTATTACGAAGCAGTCCCTGGCGTAACTATTACGACTTTGACTTCTCATGATAGAGGTAAAGGCTATTGGAAAGATGTTCGTGATTTGGAACGTCATAGCATGGCTGCAAGAGGCTATACCAATCAAACGACTTGGTTTATTGAAAAACCGACGTTGTTTACCGAAGAAGGCGCTACGTATAACGTACTGTCTATTGACTTCGAACGTCAATATAAATCGGCAGATAATCAATTCACCAAAATGGAACCGGTAACGGTTACTATCGCAAATAACTCTGCCACTGGCACTGGATTTGCTGCTTTGATTACAAACGTTAAGACATTATTGGGACTTTAATAATAAGTATTTATGGGGTATGCGGGGAGTCCTGTATGCCCCATAACTATTTAATAACTTAAAAAATGGGACAAGATACAAAACATACAAAATGTCGGCTAATAAACGATAACACAGTATTAGAGATTACTACAAAGCTAAAGGATCCGGTTAATATGATATTTGTTGACCTGTATAAGAATAGTGAAAATTATACATCCAACGACGCATCAAAGCATAGTTTTGCGTTCATAGTGAATGATATGCTTGGGATTGCTAAATATACCAAAACCGAGATTAAGTATTATCTAAACTGTATTAATTTTGGCTTAGATAAGTTTTCTGACATGTACATTGTTACATGCGAGTTGGGTCCTAATGTCAATGAATCCGCGATAGTATATAATAGTAATATGTTGTACTGTTTCAGGTTAAAACTAATGGATAATATATGCGTCCCATGTACAGATGCCAAGAACTTTGCTCTACTTGAAACTCTTATGTTTAGGGAATTGATGTTTAGGGAAGCAGTATCTCTTGGTAGAATTGAGGACGCTGTTAAGTTTTATGGGAAGATACTCTCAATGCAAGGTCATACAACTACGAATACTGGCTGTGGCGGAAACTGTGGCTCGTGTTCGTGCAATAGATAATAATATGTTAAAGAAATTAACAAACGCTATAATCGCCAATCCTGATAAAGTTCTACATTTTGTGGCCGGCGGGGCTACAGTTCTGCTCGCATCAATCTTTGTGGATGTTGCGATGGCTGCGGTAATAGGGTTTTTTATAGCAGCCGGCAAAGAGATTTATGATGAATTATCTTATAGTGGCGGAGACCTAAAGGACTTCGGCGTAACAATGCTTGGCGTACTTGGCTCTACTGCGTCCATATTAGCTCATGATGCGATGAATCAAGCTCACATACTTATATAATTAAATCATGAATTATAAAGATTTTTTATACAAACAAGGATTCATTCAAGAGGATTTGGTCGAGACTGATGTTAAGTACGACAAGGGCAATATAAGCCTTCTGCTGGCACTTTGGTACGTCATTGATACGTACTACAACTCAAACTCTTGCGCGTGCTCTGACGAGAATTTGACCCTTAAAATCAAGTCTATTGCAGAGGATATATCAAAGCGCGTTGGCGGTTGCGAAGTAGACTTACCATACATACCTTATGAAAACTTGTTTTACTTTGTTTACGAACAAGATATTAACTTTTATTTATAACAAAATGCACAATCATCATAATTGCCATAACGGTTCATACGCACATCAGCATTGTGGTCATCACGGCCATTGCGGCGAATTTAACGACTGGCACAGAAATACTCTTTGCGATTGCAATTGTCGCACAATACCGGCATTGCCTGAATTATCTGGCGATCTTACTATAGGCGACCTAATTGCTATTTGGCATGAAGGGATAACTTATAAATATTCAATGGATAGCTTTGTTTCGTTCGTCGAAGCTATACTTGCACCTACATATATGCGTAAGGATGTATATGATACGAACGGTAATAATAGGGTTGATATGGCTGATGATTCTGCCAAATTTGGCGGTCAGACTCCTGTTGAATTATATGATGACGTAGAGAACCTTACTAAAAATCTATTAGATTGGAATTTTATATACAGCGCTAATCTACGAAATGACACAACATCTGGGCTACAATTACAGTATGCTGGCAAGAATATAAAGACCGGCGCTGTAACTAACTCAGCCGTAAACCTACCAGAAGCAACAGCATATACCTACGGCGTGGTATCACCTGCATTATATGCAGCATTCACCTCTGGCACTTCATACACACTTCCTGCGGCTACGACTACAGTGCTTGGCGGTATAAAAGTAGGTTCAAACCTATCCGTACTTGCTGATGGCACATTGAATGCCACTACATACTCGTTAGCTCCAGCTACATCATCCACATTGGGTGGCGTAAAAGTTGGCTCTAATTTGAGTGTAGCCGCAGACGGAACGCTGTCAATGCCATATACAATTTGGGTTGGCACTGCAGCTAATGTTCCAACCCCCAAAGATGCCAATACTATTTACTTCATAAAAGCATAATGATATGATTTTTATAGGCGATTATGAACTAAAAAGCAATGATACTTTGCCTATGGGGAATGGGACCATTAGTGAAGTATGGGTAGGTGATGAACAGGTGTGGCCTATGGATCCATTGACTACAGAAATAGTTATTCAGGTTGACCCTAACAGGGCTAATTTGCCTACATACGATGTGGTCAAAATGACTGGGACTGGTAGATATGAGATAGATTGGGATTATACAGGAGCTCATGATTTAGAAGAAGGCACACTGACATCCGCAAGTTATACCATAGTACCACATACTTATAGTAGTGATGGCCTTAAAACCATTAATATTAAAGCTACGGCTGGCATTACTAATATTAACTTTGACGCAGGCAGTACCGAAGAAAGGGCTACAATAAAGAAAATTATCAAAGTCCAATCATCTTCTGAATTTAGCCTACAATCAATGTTTGCTAATCAAGGACGCTTTGCTAACAAAGGGCTATATGGGCTTGGACAGGCTGCATTTCAGAATTTCAATACATTTAAATTCGAGACGCCACTGTCAACCAACTTTGCTTATGTATTTTACAGAGCATTGGCTGGCGATGTAGATTCTACAACATTTGTTTCTACTGGGGCTATACCTCCAATGTTATTCTCTGAATGCACTGCGATGTATCAAAATTTCACAAGCTCATTTGAATCCTGTAGGTTTGATGCCAATGGGATCCCTGGGATATTATTTTCAGGACTGGAACCCGCATGGCTATCTGATACATTCAAGGATACAAACATAACCTCATTGCCAGCAGACTTATTGACAAATATGGTTTCTATTGGTAGACTGATTGGTACGTTCTCAAGCTGTATAAGATTGACAGCCATACCGACTGGATTTTTTGGTACACAGGCTAATCCAAAAAGAGTATATAACGTAGCAAATATGTTCTTGAACTGTGAGTCATTAGTTACAGTTCCTAATGGACTGTTTGATTATTGTGAACAGATATACCTTGGAGGGGTATTTTGTGGATGTTATGCGCTAAATGCAGACATTAATCAAATGTTTCCTCAAACATCATATCCATTGATTGTAAATATAGGACTGCAAGACGCTGGAAGTAACCCATGGACAGTCAGTAATCCACCTATGTTTGGTGCTTGGAATAATGATCCAACTAATACATGTAGTACTGCAAATACGTTAACTGCGTCTGGAGTCCAAGGTAACGTAAAAGAGTTTATAGCGAAATTTCCAAATCTTATAATAGCAAATAACCCAGCAACTGGCCTACCAACAACAAGGTGCTTCTATCAGTGTCTTAATGTAGATATTACAGGGCTTACGGATGATGAAAAACAGGCATGGCTTTATTGTTAAAAATATATAAAAATGAGCGTATTAGAAAAATTAAAATTAAATCCTCGATATGAACTAAATATAAGTTCGAGTTCGATGAATATGGTAGAGGATGCCCTTATCGAAGCATACGATCTTATAGAAAATGGTGGCGGTGGAGGCGGCGGAGCTGTTGATAGCGTTAATGGCAAAGTCGGCGTAGTGGTATTAGATAAGGCTGATATAGGGCTTAGCAATACAGACAACACGTCAGACTTAAATAAACCAGTATCGACCGCTACACAAGCTGCATTAAATGACAAAGTAGACAAGATAGCCGGACTTGGATTATCTGAAAATAACTATACTACTACAGAGAAGAATAAGCTTGCTGGGATAGATATGTCAACTAAGGTTGACAAAGAAGCAGGCAAAGGTTTATCCACCAATGATTACACTACAGCGGAAAAGACAAAGCTTAGCAACTTCCATAATTACATCGAGATGCTTGATTTCTTCGAAGGGACTGCGACAGACTTAAATCTTTATGGAGTTTTGATGAATGCAGATACCGGCGTTTCTGATAACCTAATATTAGACATTCCATTAGTTACCACAACTAAAGTTGGGGCTATGATTCCAGCAGATAAACTTAAACTGGATCGAATTACAACTTACAATACCAATCTGGGAATCAGTCAACTTCCAGGAAAAATTGAAATTGCATGGGGAAATTATAATCCAAGTACCGGCACAGGATTGATGGATATTTTTGATATTAATCCAACCACAGATTTGGTGGCCGGGTTGTTTTTACCTGAGGAAAAAAGGAAGCTAATAAACTTAGGCAGGTCGTTTGAGAAAGTATATTATGTTGACCCAACCAATTCAGCAGATACATATCAAACTGGCTCTACAGATCATCCATATTCGGGTACAGCAGAACTATTTGCACAACATGGTACAGAAACAGGCGTCCTTGTATATTTAAGAAACTCTGATGCTTTGGATATTATTGCCAATAATCTGACTGACTGGACATTTAGTGGATTCCTTGCAACAAAAGATGCCGGAAGAACAAATGTCAATAGTATATCTGTCGAAGGAACAAGCACTGGATGTTATTTCATAGGGTTGGTAGTCAATACTTCATATCACGACACAAGCTCTGTAGGCAACAACTATGCAAGATATATCACCGTCAAACAAGGAACTACAATCGTTAGTGCTGGATATAGCTGTTTTGAACTATCAAGCGCTATGGGCAATGTTGTTGTTAATTCTGGTAATTTTGATTTCCTAAACTCTGCCCTGGAAACTACGGCTTCCATGACAGTAAATGGCGGTAGCGTTATAATTACGAGCGGTAGGCGTGTTACACTGCAACAAACCTCTGGGACTGTTATTTCAATGGGTGCCACAATGTTTACTCCTGCAAGTAGCGGCTCTTATGCTATACAGCAAACTGGTGGTATTCTCTTGTTATTCTCTGGCGACGCAGTTAAAACTGATGGCACGCCTGCTCCTATCTCACTGCATGGTGGCGTCTTCTCTCTTGGCACATTGTCATACGACGCACCAAACTCAACAATCGATGGTGGCGAAGTCTTCAACGGCTTACAGGCCAGACAGGTTTTTGACACTCAGACTTTTACTAATATAACGCCATCAAACAGACGCCAAAGTAGCATCAATACTGCGATTGACGCTTTATTGGGAACTATAAGTCAAAAAGCTGATGACGCATTGGCTGCTGCAAGTTCGTCCAAGCACTTTAAAGGTCAGTTACAGTACGGGGCAGATACAGTTGCCACAATGAATACAATCACCGGCATGGTATCTGGAGACCTTTGTGGCGTAGATGCAACTCAACTTACCTATACTTATGACGGAACTGCTTGGAATGCAAACCCACAATCAGGTGATGCTATTGGAGATCAGTACGACATCGTTAGATGGTATGGGACTTATCATGGCGCCACTTATACTGGCAACGCTACCGCTACTATCACATGTGACAATGATACTCCTGGAAGCATCCATTATGTTTTGAATGTATCAGAGTCGACTCCCGTTGACCAAGATACTATACAGACCGTCAATGGTGTTAATAAAGTTGGAGACAGACTTGTGAGTACTTCTGCTGACGGTACACCGTTTATTAACGGTCAGCTTTCATTTGCCAGCTTCTTTTCACAGACAATTAACAAGATAAATACGTTAATAACAAATCTTGGTACCAAGCAGAATATAATACCTAAGGGTACTACTGGTAATATTGTCACGTATGGCGCAGTAAATGGATCGTTCGAGGAGATGGATGTGACTTCTGTTGCACTTAAAAATGTAGACTTTAGAACAAACATCACAAACACAAACAAGGGCATTACTGATGCAGAGTTTGATAATGCTGTAAAGAAGATTAATCTGACGAATCAGAGTATTGCTTCCAATGCGGTTCTGGACTTATTGATGAATACACAAGCAATAAATGGCGCTGAGGCTGCATTAACTCTTTCTGACGCAAATTATGTTATTGTAAATAATCACACAACAAGTAGTGCTGCTACCGTCATAGATGGAGGCTCGCTAACAGAGACTCTTCCATTTATAGAGCTGTATTCAAGTTACGAGATTAAATGCTATAACTTTGGTTATGGAATAGGTAGCTTCTTTGCAAGTGATAATTCAATTGCGTTTATTGCCCATTCCAATATAGATAGCTTAGTAGTACAAGATGGCTCAACCGTAACATTAGGAACTGATGGAGTAGCAACTAATGTTACACTCAGTAATGGTGGTATATTAATTATTAATGATGATGCCAATGTAACTGGTACAATCTTTAATAATGGTGGGATAGTTATAGATGCAAGAACTACTGGTGGTGTAGATTTATCTACCTATATAAGGAAGCCTATAATTATAAATACAACTTCACAGTACAATGGTTTGGCTTCTGGTCAATTATACTTTGATAATCGCGGAACAGGAACTGGTGATTTGATTTTAAAACTCAAAGCATAAAATGGGCACGAAATTAGGTAACTTAAACGATCCAGCAGATCAAAAGGATGCAGTGACGCTTGAATATCTAAATGTGGAATTAGGCAAGATAGTAGCTCCAACGGTATATACCGGCAATATATCAGGCTCGACTCCATTAGATATTTATGTTGGGCCACTTCAATTTAGATTCGCCTCAAATGGTGGAGATACATCACTTTCTGTTAGAGCACTAAACGGCTCTGTTGTTGCAGATATAATGATTAAAGGTATATGGGGTGGCAGTAGATATGACTGACAATGCATAATTATGGATACAAAATTAAATAATATAGGTTATCCAATTGACGATTCAGATGCTTGCAGTAAAAGTTATGCTGACGAGAATACAGTTGCTGATGTATCT
>BNTV01000156.1 GCA_025996865.1 Bacteroidia bacterium | reverse complement strand
CTTTCCCGGTCTCCGCGCACTTGTTTTTCCTCGTCGGTCATTTCGGTTTCCTGCACCTCGATGCCGTATTTTTTAGCCAGATATTTCAGGGCGTCCACATAGGAAAGCTGTTCCATTTTCATTACGAAATGGAGTGGGGTGCCCCCTTCGCCGCAGGCAAAACATTTACAGATATTTTTGGCGGGCGAGACATAGAAAGAAGGTGATTTGTCCTCGTGGAAAGGGCACAGTCCGACATAGTTGACACCTCGTTTCCGAAGGGTTAAGAAGTCTGAAACAACCTCAACGATTTGGGCTGTTGACTGAATTCGTTCTATGGTTCCATAGTCTATCATTGGCTTGCAAAAATACAAAAAGTTTTTGATTCTCCAACGGGTATGTTTCAAAGAGGTGCATTTGATTACGTCGAACGTTGTTTCAAATTGTCGCATACCGTCATTGCAAGCCTTTAGGCGAAGCAATCCGGTTAATAATGGAATGCATCCGATAAAGGTATTTTACACATCTGAGATTCTATCCAAGCTGTGAAGTCAAATAATTTAAGCAATTGATTTTCATAAACATCATTCCGCAAATCCGCCAATTCAGGTTCTATTTTTTGCCATGCTTTTTCTCTTTGAACTAAAAATATTTTTTCCTTCGGCTTGTTTAGAAAATTCAACATCAAACGTTCTACGCGGTAAGCCTTCTCCGTTTTGGATAGTTCCCGTTTGATGGAACGGCTTTCAAACCGGATAATATCAAAATTACCCGCCTGATACTGGATAATCAGATTGACCAAACGAATCGTGCGGTACAAGGGAAAGGTATAGAAACTTTTTCCGCAAATAATGACATTCATCAACGCTTTCTGTGCTGCCTTGAAATTCTGCAATCCGATGTATATCAAGGATGTATATAACGATATTTCGGCTTGACGGGTAAGACTTAAATCGTCCGGCTTTCCCGACAGCAGCTCGCTGTATTGTTCCATGAGTTGCTTGGAAGCAGGAAAATCGCCTTTGTCGAGCAATGGAAACAATTCGTAAAGAAAAATAAGGGCGGTTACATTCGTTTGAAATCCGGAAGGGAAACCTTGGATTTTCTTCAATTGTTCGATGAAATAAGGCATTCGATCGTACTTTTTAATGCTTCGAAGATTATCCAAAATTCCCTCTAATACAGATAAATAATAAAAAGGCGGATTCGCCCAAAGATGTTTATTCGTTTCAAAAAGCCGGTTGAGTTCATAAAACGACTGCAAAGCCGATTTATAATCTCCTACCCCTATCAGATAATTGGATTGAAACAACTGATGCAGCTTTTTGGTTTCAAAACTGTCGGGATTGGAAGACATAATCATCGACATTTCACTGATTACCAAATCATTGAGTGTTTCTTTCTGTTTTTGTGAGCGGATATTTCCTTTGTATATTATCCGGTGTTTAAGCAACTCGTACAGAGAGGATTGTTCGTTAATTTTCCGGATATTTTTCAACACTTCGTTGACTTGGAAATGTTTATTTACCAATTCCGTTTCCGAAATATCCGGCAAATTGATAAACAGCAACCATTCCAATTCGAGGCGCAAAGCATAGAGTAAAACGTAGTTATTTTCTCTCTCGCCTGCCTCCCGTTTCACGTCATCCAACATCTCGAAAGCATCTTCAAACAGCGATTTTTCAAATAATATCCGGGCTTTCAATACTTTGTTGAACAAGGCATAATAACTGTCCTGATTTTCACGCAAAGCCAACAGGGTATCCAATAATAATTTATAAAGATAGGTAACAGCCACGTTGAAATTCGCATTTTTCCGCTGGGCTTCAAACTTTACTTTTAATTCCTGCGAAGATATATTATCCTCTGTATCAATAATATCAAACAACACGCTGTAATCCGTTTTCTTCCGGTTGGTTCGGAAAACTCTTTTCTCGGTTTTCGACAGCGATTTAACCAATAAAACAAGTGCATCTGCTTTTAACATACCATTTGAAATAAAATTATCCACCGCAAAGATAATCCAATTATTAAAATATGCCAATTATCAAAAATATAAATATTTTAATATCAATTAAATAAAAAATAAATACCTGTTATTTATGCCTGTTACAATTATTTTTCATGATGCATGTTGGTAAATTTGGTAACATCGTTTAAAATAGTTACTTTTGCAGCATTAACATTTAACAGTAGAATTATTATGGCAATACCGGTAAGGAGTTTTCCTGTTCTTGAGGGCGAGGTCGCAGAAAGATTTGAAAAGAATGCAAGATGGGCTGAAGAACATCGTGGGTCTGTCAAAATCCCAAAGAAATACGTTGATAGTTATAATGCAATAATTAAAGATTATCATCAGCGACTTTATGGAATTTCTTAAAACTTCTTGTTTTATGTCACTACTCAACAACGAAATGCTGGCTCAATGTCAGCCTTTTAGTTGTGGTGATGCAGACTTGGACGATTTTTTTTGCAATGATACCGATAATTACAGTCGGCAGTTGTTGGGAAAATCGTATTGTTATCGTTTCAAAGATGATTCGTCTGTGATTGTGTGCGCCTTTACGTTAGCTTATTCAAGCGTAGATGTCAGGCACTTACCAAACAGCAGACGAAAAAAAATAACGGAACTTATTCCACATGAAAAGAATCTCAGTTCCTATCCTGCAATATTAGTTTGCAGGATGGGTGTGAGTAAAGATTTCCGCGGAAAAGGAATCGGTACTGAACTGCTTTATTTCATAAAACAATGGTTTTTGGCTTCTGACACAAAAGGAGGATGCCGTTATGTAACGGTGGATGCCTACAATAACGAAGCCACAAGACGATATTATATTGCAAATGGCTTCAAAGATGCCTTTTCAACCGAACAGCAAGAAAAAGAATACTTGGGAATGCCGCCCGAAAAAGAGTTGAAAACCCGATTGATGTACTTTGATTTAATGTTATTGTCAAGTAAAGTATAAATTGCAATAGATGGGCTGTTCATTTGTTTCTGTGTCTGTTTGGGTAGGTAAAAAAATTATCCACCGCAAAGACAATCCAATTATCAAAATATGCCAATAATCAAAAATATAAATATTTCAATATCAATTAAATAAAAAACAAATGCCTGTTATTTATGCCTGTTACAATTATTTTTCAGGATGCATGTTGGTAAATTTTGTAATTCAAATAAACATATCTTTGTCCAAATAAAATTTAATTTTTTGTAAATCTAATTGTTATAGCGATGAAGAAAATTATTGTTGTCGGCAGTTGTAATACGGACATGGTCATTAAATCGGACAGGCTTCCTGTGCCGGGAGAAACCGTTATCGGAAACACGTTTATGATGAATCCGGGAGGCAAGGGAGCCAATCAAGCCGTAGCCATTGCTCGCATGGGCGGAAAGGTTACTTTTGTTTCCAAAACAGGAAATGACCTGTTCGGCAGACAGTCTATCGAATTATACAACACCGAAGGCATCGGTACGGATTATGTTTTTTCCGACCCCGACAAACCTTCCGGCGTTGCGCTGATTGCGGTCGATGCCTTTGGAGAAAATTCTATTTTAGTGGCGCCCGGAGCCAACGGCGCATTAAGCATTAAAGACATCGAAAAGACAAGGCACGAAATTGAAACCGCCGATTTATTGCTGATGCAATTGGAAATTCCAATGGAAACGGTAGAATATGCCGCCAAAATAGCGTTTAACAAAGGCGTGAAAGTAATCCTCAATCCGGCACCTGCTCAGACTCTTTCGAGTACCTTATTTAAATATCTTTATATGATCACTCCCAATAAAACCGAAGCGGAAATATTGTCGGGAGTGAAAGTAACCGACTGGGATTCTGCCAAAAAAGCGGCAGATGCGATTAGCGAAAAAGGCGTGAACATTGTTGTCGTAACTTTAGGTTCAACAGGAGCGCTTGTCAAAGAAGGCGATCAATACCACGAAATAGCTGCCGAAAAAGTAGAAGCAGTGGATACGACTGCTGCGGGCGACACTTTCAGTGGAACACTCTGCGTAGGATTGTCGGAAGGGATGAATATGGTCGATGCCGTAAAATTGGCGTGCAAAGCTTCGGCTATCACCGTAACACGGCTGGGAGCGCAGTCTTCTATCCCCTACCGCAAAGAAATTAATTCGTAATTCGTAATTCGTAATTTTTAATTCTAATATCATGTTTATCGTCAGTAATTATTCGTTAGCAATCATTTTTTGCTTCATTACCATGCTCTGCTGGGGTTCTTGGGGAAACACCCAGAAATTGGCAGGAAAGACATGGCGTTATGAATTGTTCTACTGGGATTATGTTATCGGCATCTTGCTGTTTTCGTTAATCTCGGCTTTTACTTTGGGCAGCATTGGCGCTGAAGGACGCAGTTTTATTCCCGATTTGGCACAAGCCGAATGGGGAAATATCGGTAGCGCTTTTCTGGGCGGTATCATTTTTAATGCAGCCAATATCCTGTTATCGGCAGCGATTGCCATTGCCGGATTGTCGGTGGCGTTTCCTGTTGGCATAGGATTAGCGTTGGTTCTGGGCGTAATCATCAATTACATTGGTCAAGCAACAGGAAATCCGTTGTTGTTGTTTAGCGGTGTAGCATTGGTTACAGTTGCCATTATATTGAATGCTTTGGCGTACAACAAACAGGCAAAACAAGCCAAAACATTGTCTTCTAAAGGAATTATCCTGTCATTGTTGGCGGGTATATTGATGTCGTTCTTTTACCGCTTTATCGCCTCGTCGATGGATTTGGAAAATTTTGTCAGTCCCGCCGTCGGAAAGATGACGCCTTATACCGCGATGTTTATTTTTGCTTGCGGTGTTTTTGTCAGCAACTTTATTTTCAATACCATTGTCATGAAGAAACCTTTTGAAGGCGCTCCCGTGAGTTACAAAGAATACTTCAAAGGCGGTTTCAACATTCATTGGGTAGGCATCCTGGGAGGTCTTATCTGGGGATTGGGTAATGCTTTCAGCCTTATTGCCGCGGGAAAGGCAGGCGCTGCTATCTCTTACGGATTGGGACAAGGGGCAACCTTGGTATCTGCGTTTTGGGGCGTAGTGATCTGGAAAGAATTTAGAAATGCACCCAAAGGCGTGAATACGTATTTATATCTGATGTTTTTGCTGTTTATCGCTGGAATCGGATTGATAATCGCAGCAGGAGCTTAACGAAAATAGATGATTATCCGTTTTGTGGCGACCTAAAAACAAGTAAACAGGTCATAAAGCGGATAGTCATTAAAAACAACCATAAGATATATATTAAGTTTGATATATAATAACCATAAAAATACTAAAGAATGAAAAACAAAAAACGATTAATTTTAAGGGGAATAGCATGCTTTTTGCTGCTAACCTTACGAGTTCTTTTGCCGGTAAGATTCCGGGCTTGATTTCGTACCAGACCAGTGGTGAGCCGGGAGCCGACAATGCCCAGTTCTTTGTGCGTGGTGTTACCACCTTCGGTTATGCTACTTCGCCCTTGATATTGGTCGATGGCTTTGAATCCACTACAGATGACTTGGCGCGCATGCAGCCGGACGACATCGAAAGTTTCTCCATCCTGAAAGACGCTTCGGCGGCTGTGCTTTACGGATCACGCGGCGCCAACGGTATTATTTTGGTTACTACCAAAAGCGGAAGATACAATCCACGCTATATGGTGAAAATCCGATAATTTATCCCAATGTGGACTGGTATGACATGCTGTTTAACAAGCAGACCATTAACACCAAGGCAAACCTGAACATTTCAGATGGTGATGAGCGCCAACCCTGTTGATTTCCCTGCCTTTTATGCACCGGACGAAGCCAACCGATATACTGACCACACGCTGTTCGGAAATGCAGAACTGGGAGGAACCGGCAGGATGCAAAACCAAAGCCTCTGCCAGCACGTGGAGCAAATATGGAAATAAAAGGACCTACAGTCCATTTTTTTATTCCGTAGATGCATACGATCAGATTACAGGGAAATACAGACTCATGGGTCTCAACCCAACAGAAGGCAGCAGCGCCTTGGGGGAGGTAGCCGCCGACCGCAATACCTCCGAGAAGTATTACTTTGAAGGCCGGTTGAACTGGAATCGTCAATTCGACAAACATTCCGTAGGCGCTATGACTGTGATGATGGTACAGGAAAATCTGTTTTCTACCAAAGGTGGATCCATCTTTGAAGCCTTGCCGGAACGCAACGTAGGTAATTCGGGACGTTTGACCTACGACTTTGATGAGCGTTATTTTGTAGAGTTCGGCTATGGCTATAATGGTTCGAAAAAATTCACCGGTTCCAAACAATTCAGTAAAATACAATATTGGCTTGGAGTTGGGTTTGCTGAAAAATTCACCCTTGAAACTGAATGTGGACGTTTTCAAAGATAACCGGCGCAATATTTACATGTTGCGTACCAATTTTCCAAATTCGGGAGGTTTGGAAGCCAATGTATATGGAAATGTAGGCGAGTTGGCATCGAAGGGTATAGATGCTTCTTTAGACTATCAGAAATTCTTTACCAAGGATTTCTGGTTGACGGGACGTATGAATTTCACGTATTCCACCAACGAATATGTGCAATATGATGAGCCTGATTATAAGGAAGCGTGGCAGCTATGCCGGCGGTCATGTTCTCAGTTTCTATGAAGCCATCAACACCTGCAATCGTCAAGGCACGGGTGCTGCTGTATAGAGCAAGTCCCTTCTATAGTGGCAATGACGATTATAATGATTTTCTGGACTGGGACGGGAAACCGTTTTTTCCGCAGGACGATGCTGCCACCACAAAAGCCAAATGGGGAGACGCCGTGAAAGCCGTCAATGAAGCCCTTACGCTTTGCGAGGCCAACGGAGTGGAAATGTATCATTTCGAGAAAAGAATGTTACCGGACGACGTGGAGGACGCTAAGGAAAATCCTGTCAATATGCAGATACTCTATGATTTAAGAATGGTAATATGCGACCAGTGGAATAAAGAAATGATTTGGGCAAACTCTAATGCGGTTGCCGGTGACGACGATTTGGGTAGCGATGGCAATATGTTTATTCCTTCTGATTATGGATTTGTTGGTTTAATAAATACTATAAACGCTTGTCGGCAAGTTTTGGGCGCCACTTGCAAGGTATTGGAACGATACTATACCAAAAACGGACTTCCAATAGATGAGGACTATTCGTTTAATCGCAACACGATGTATGACCTCACAGTTACTCCCGATTCGGTCACAAGTCCTGATGAATACAAAGAAATGCGTGGTATCCTGCAGTCCGGAACAGTAAGTCGAGTGTGCGTGATGTTGAGATGTATCCTGTTCCAATCATCCGCCTGGCAGATTTATACCTGATGAAAGCCGAAGCCCTCAACGAGTTTGAAGGTCCTTCGCAAGCTGTATGGGATGCAATAAACAAGGTGCGCAAAAGAGCAGGCATCCCCAATGTGGAAACTTCCTATACAAGCGCTTTTGCGAAAACACAGGGGAAACATACTACCCAAACCGGTATGAGAGAAATCATCGCACAGGAAAGAAAAGTGGAATTTGCTCTCGAAGGAAGTATCTTTTGGGATATGATACGCACCCGAAAAGCGACTGAAGAGTTCTCAACTCCTGCGATGGGGTGGAATTTTGGTGCAGGAGGCGCAGATTTCTTCCAACGGCAGATTTTACAACCTCGTGTGTTTACCCTCAAAGATTGTCTCTGGCCTATTGATGATAATGAGTTGGACAAAAATTCAAGGTTGATTCAAAATCCAGGATGGTAAACAATTTTCAATTACGAATTACGAATTTCAATAATTTTAAAAATTAAAAGATATGAATAATATTAAAAGATTTAAGAATATAGCAAGAATAGCAGTTTTTATGTTTTTGGCAGTGGGCGGTTTTTATGCCTGCGAGGAGGGAGACCGGTTTTCAATCTCTTCGGACGACAAGACTCCGCCTGCGGCGCCTGTGTTCGACAGTTTGCAGGCGCTTCCCGGTGGTGCACGGCTCTTTTATCAGATTCCTGCCGACAAGGATGTTATAAGTATTGAAGCCTCTTTTACAGCTACAAACGGCAAATTAATAAAATCTGCCGTATCGTTTGTAGCCCCCTATTTGGAGGTACTCGTCCAGAGATACTGTGGAGCAGATATTTATCAAACAATTACAGGGCGCTGTCGGTGTAAAGGTAAACGTTGAAGACCTTTACGGCAACCAAAGCGGATTTCTTGATAAGGGAACTTTGCAATTGCTTGTTGACGAGCAATTAGACAAAAGCAAACTTTCGATTCCCGAACCCGGTACGGTCATCGGCGGAAAGATGATGGGATATGGAGATTGTTGGGGAGGAAAAATAAGCGTCGCTTTGGATGGTAATATTGATTATCTACCTCCCATTGGCGTGTTGGATGACTTTACTTTCTTTGCTACGGGTATTCCGTTTATAGTAAAATGTAGCCTTGGCGCCCAGTTTATACACCATTTACACCATAGAATACAAATATAAAGACAAAACGGATGCGATAAAAACCGGTGTATCCGTGAACAACATATTTACTGTTAATGATATGAAAGAGAAGGCTAACACAGCGGTAGATATGACCTTTAAAATAGTGCCGAAGGATGCCCTTGATACCTTGTGGTTTAACAGCAGCATAAACATACAAACGATTTCCCAGGCAGAATTGGATGAGTATTTTAGCGAAACTCGAATGTTTCCGGATCCGGTATATGGTAAACCTCGCGCCATTCTTACCGGTGATTCAACTTGTTTCGTTCATGCCTGCTATATAGACTATGGTGGAGAAGAAATTGCGTGGCATAAAAACGGTAGAAAAACGAATACAGCCTACCAGATGAGAGATGCATTTGGGGAACCCGGTCAGTTCAATAATGCAACCTGCTATACGATAGAGGTGAAAGATGCCGGAATGTATCAGATTGATCATCTATATTTGTCTGCCGGAAAACACAAACTCAAATTTACGATGGTGGATGCCGAGTCTGCGGTTGTAGGGCTAAGGTTTACGAAAGTAGATTAACAGTTAATGAACCCTCTCCTGTGTAAGAGCAGGAGAGGGTTTTTTGACAACAGGTTCTTTGACGTATTGTTTACACACTTAATCAATTATTTTGTTTATCTTTGTAGGTATTTTAAAACCAGAGGTCATGAAGAAATTACCGATAGGGATACAGTCATTTGAGAAATTGCGCAAAGAAGATTTTTTGTATGTGGACAAGACAGAAGAAATACACCGGCTTGTCACAAGTTCAAGTATTGCTTTTCTTTCGCGTCCTCGCCGTTTTGGAAAGTCGCTGCTTATCAGTACTTTGGGCGAACTTTACAAAGGCAATCAATCGCTTTTTGAGGGGCTTTACATCTATGACAAATGGGACTGGACACAGCAATATCCTGTTATTCGGATAGACTGGACGAATATTGAGCATGGCAGCAGGGAAGAAATGGAGCGTAGTATGTCAACATTTCTGAAACGACAAGCTAATTTATATGAAATAACCCTTGTTTCGGAATACGCCTCCGATTGTTTTGCCGAATTGATAGAATCATTGCATCGCAAAACAGGACAAAAAGTGGTCGTGCTTATTGACGAGTACGACAGCCCCATATTGGATACAATGAACCAACCTGAAGCGGACGGTGTTCGCAAATTTCTTCAGGGCTTTTATAAAAGACTGAAAG
>BNTV01000155.1 GCA_025996865.1 Bacteroidia bacterium | reverse complement strand
AAACGGACTTTGATGTTCCAACCGATTGGACGGGGTGTGTAGTTTGCCACACTCTTTCAACCGCAAAGATACGTCATTATCCTTTTTTCCCAGCGTTAGTGGGGTGGAGTCTCGGAATGACGGCGCGGTTTTTATTATTAGGTGGGAGGAGGAGCTGAGTGGCGGCTTTGCCGCCACTCAGCTCCTCCTCCCACTGTTTTCCCCCACAGGTTATCGGTCATTCCGACCAACGGGAGGAATCCCCTGCTAAGCCGTTAAACACCATTCCTGCAAATTACGACAAAAGCCTATTAACGACATTTAGGAGATAGCGAGTCAAGCTCGCCATGACAAAAGAGAAATGTAAATTATTATTTAGCACTCAAAAAAAAGATTTAGCCCTTAATTATTTTGTATATTAGAAATTGCAGATATCGTTAACTAAAACTTACCAACCGGAATCGTAACAGATTCTCCAAATATTAACGGAAAATATTTTTGCAACGCCTTTATACCGGACAGGAACCGAAACGCTGTTCACCGGAACGACTGTATCGTCCTGATTGCAGGAAGTTAATCCGGTCGGGAATACTCAGGTAAAGCATGAAAATTTCAAACATAAAGTTGCGTTTGTATTTATTTATTTTTAACTTTGCATCTGTTATCGCATCAAGAACAATCTTGGTGTATCGGGTATAAATCGCAGGTGTCATATTGTAATGCATTAGACCGTGAATCAATGCTTTAAAGGTACGAACCTGTTTCGCTGTTAATCAGTAATTTATTTGACTTTTGAACGAATTGGTATTATACATATTGTGAATTAAATTTAAAAGTCTATTCTATGAGAACAAAATTAAAAAAAACAAAACGGAAAACCCTGTTATACAAGGGTATTAATCCGATTTCCGTATTTCTGTTCCTTTTCTTTTGCTGTTCCGTGTCGCTGTTTTCGCAAACGGGAACAAAATTAAAAGGAACTGTTCTTGACGGCGAAGGAGAGCCTCTGATTGGGGCTACAATCCTTATCCAGGGATCCGGAAAGGGAGCTGTGACCGACATTGAAGGACGGTACGAACTCGACAATGTACCCCTCGACAGTAAACTTCTCATTAAATACCTCGGTATGGCGGACAAGGAAATCATCTACAAAGGTGAAAAGGAGATTAACATTGTACTCGAATCGAAGGCTAACGAATTGGAAGAACTGGAAGTCGTTGCTTTCTCCAGACAGAAGAAGGGAAGCGTCGTTGCTTCAATCACTACGGTGAAGCCATCCGAACTTAAAGTTCCGAGTTCCAACCTTACGACGGCATTTGCCGGCCGTGTGGCAGGTCTTATCTCTTATCAGTCCAGCGGAGAACCCGGACAGGACAATGCGAGTTTCTTCATTCGGGGAATCACCACTTTCGGTGCATCGGCAAAGAAAAACCCGTTAATTCTTATTGACGGTATGGAATTGTCCTCCGAAGAGTTGTCTCGTTTGAACACGGACGATATTGCGAGTTTCTCTGTCTTGAAGGACGCCTCTGCAACGGCTCTCTACGGCGCACGCGGAGCGAACGGTATTATCATGGTAACAACAAAAGAAGGACACGAAGGCAAGGTTGCTGTGAAAGCCCGTCTCGAATCGTCTTTTTCAAGCGCAACCGAAATGATTAAAACGGCAGATCCTGTAACTTTTATGCGTATGCACAATGAAGCCGTCAAAACCCGCGACCCGCTCGGAATGGCAATTTACAGCGAAGAAAAGATTCTTATGACCGAACGCGGACTGTATCCCGACCAGTATCCGGCAGTTGACTGGTATAATTATATGTTCGAAGACGTTGTAAACAACTATCGCGCCAACCTCAGTTTCAGCGGAGGAGGTTCGATAGCAAGATATTATGTAGCTGCAAGTATCGCCAGGGATAACGGTAACATCAAGGTGGACAAACGCAATAACTTCAATTCCAACATCAGCCTTGTAAAGTATAATATACGTTCCAATGTCAATGTTAATTTGACGAAGACTACGGAACTTATCAACCGCCTTAATGTTCAGTTCGATGATTACACAGGTCCCTACTCCAGCGGTTCGGAAATGTATGAAATGATTATGGCAACCAATCCGGTGCTGTTCAAGCCTTACTACGAACCCGACGAACATTACTCTTATGCCAAACATATCCTTTTCGGAAATTCGGGAAGCGGGACTTATCTCAATCCTTATGCGGAAAGTTTGAAGGGTTACAGGGATTACAGCAAGAATACTCTGTTGACACAGTTTGAGTTGAAACAAAATCTTAGCATGATAACCGACGGATTGAAAGTCCGTGCTTTGGTTAATATGGACCGTTATTCGGAATATAATATTTACAGACAGTATCAGCCCTTTTATTACAACATTTCATCTTACGATAAATCGACAGGGGATTATAAACTGACGAGGCTGAATACAAACGGTACGGAAAATATTGATTATTTGGGTTCCGGATTAGGAGTAAACACGACATTTTATCTTGAGGCTGCTACCGACTACAATCGTACATTCAACGAGAAGCACGGTGTCAGCGGGCTTTTGGTTTATACCATGCGCCAGTATAAAGTAGGCGCTGCTCCGAACTTGCAGCTTTCCCTGCCTAACCGTAACGTCGGATTTGCAGGACGCTTTGCCTACAACTACGATTCCCGCTATTTTCTTGAGCTGGATTTCGGGTACAACGGTTCGGAACGCTTCGCCACTAAAAAACGTTACGGATTCTTCCCCGCTCTTGCAGGCGGATGGATGATTTCCAGTGAACAATTCTTTGAAAAGTTAAAAGATTTTCTTCCAACCTTGAAATTGAAGGGGTCCTACGGAATTTCGGGTCAGGATGCAATCGGCAACGACTATGACCGTTTCTACTATCTGTCTCAGGTTAACCTCCAGGGAAGCAGGGAAATAAACTGGGGAACCCAGATGAACTATAATCCGGGAGGTATTATTGTTTCAAGATATGCCAATGATGAAATCGGATGGGAAACGGCATATATAGGAAATATCGGTTTGGAATTTCAAACGAAGGGAGGACTGAACGGTAACTTCGAAGTTTATCACCAAAGGCGCAAAAATATACTTATCGACCGTGTTATACCGTCAACTATGGGTATCCTTCCGGAGGTTAAGGCTAATCTTGGCGTTGGAGAAAGCAAGGGTGTGGATCTGGAATTGAACTATGAGAAGACTGTCAATAAAAACTTGTGGTTGATAGGACGGGGAAGTTTTACTTTTACCCGTGCGAAAGTATTGGAATGGGAAGAACCGGATTACTCTGGAACGCCCTGGCTTTCGCGTGTAGGAAAGTCTCCCAACCAGGGGTGGGGATATATAGCAGAACGTCTCTTTATTGACGATGCTGAAGTTGCCAATTCGCCTGCACAGTTTGGTACATACCTTGCGGGCGATATCAAGTATCGGGACGTGAACAGAGATGGAAAAATATCCGCCCTTGACCAGGTGCCCATCGGATACCCAACCGAGCCTGAACTGAACTATGGATTTGGTCTTACGGCAGGATACAAAGGTTTCGATTTATCAGTCTTTTTCTCCGGTCTGGGACGCAAGTCTTTCTGGATAAATACATTTTCTACTGCGCCATTCGTTAATTCTTTATGGTGGAACCGGGATGGTAATAATGCCGTATTGCAGTATATTGCGGACAATTACTGGTCGGAAAGCAACCGCAACTCTTATGCCTTTTGGCCTCGCTTGTCAACGCAGTATGTTACCAACAACGGCCAGACAAGTACCTGGTTTATGCAGGACGGTTCTTTCCTCCGCCTCAAAACAGCGGAATTGGGTTATGCAATCCCTGCAAAGATATTAAAGAAATTTAATTTATCGGAACTGCGTATATATGCTAACGGACTTAATTTGTACTCTTGGAGAACATTCAAACTTTGGGATCCGGAAATGGGAGGAAACGGTTTGGGCTATCCTCTTCAACGAGTTATTAATTTTGGTATCAGTATAGGACTATAATGTTAAACAATAAAAATTGTATAAATAATATGAAAACAATAATAAAACTTATAGCTTGCACCCTGTTGATAATCGTAAACTCATGCGACTATCTTCAAGTCGTCCCGGATCAGGTGGCTACCATAGAGATGGCTTTTACCGATCGTTATACTACGGAACGATACCTTGTAACGTGTTATTGGGGAATGCCGAAATCGGCAGGATGGAACGAAAATCCCGCCATCTTCGGAGCTATGGAAATGTGTATGAACAAGTACCAGCAAAACCAGGGTGGAATGCAGTTCGGGCTTGGCAAGGCAAGCGCTAATAATCCGCTTATTGACTATTGGGGAGGCGGAGGAGATATGATTCGCTCGCTCCATGCCGGTATCCGCGAATGTAATACTTTTATGGAAGGCGTGATGGGAGTTGCCGACCTTGACAGGTATATGAAAGTACGCATGTACAACGAAGCTAAACTTATCAAGGCATACATGCATCTTTACCTCCTGTCGTATTACGGGCCTGTTTGCCCCTTGCGAGAAAGCGCTCCGGTAAATGAATCAACAAAAGGAGTGCGGGTATATCGCGAAAAGGTTGACGACTGTTTCGCTTATGTTATTCAACTTATAGACGAAGTAATAGAAAGCAACTCTTTACCGCTTACTATTATCAACGCTTCGACGGAACTTGGACGCTTTACGCTTCCGGTAGCATATTATCTGAAAGCTAAGGCTTTGACTTATTGGGCAAGTCCGCTTTTCAACGGCAATACGGACTACAACTCATTCTTCAACCAAAATGGCGAGCCGTTCTTTAACCAGACTTACGACGCATCTCTCTGGACAAAAGCTGCTGAGGCATGCAAGAGAGCCGTACATGTCTGCGATTCTGCCGGTATCCGCCTTTATCAGAAGGAAGATTACAGGTCTTCCAAAACTTTGCCCGAAGAAATACTCCTTGTGCAGGCGCTTCGCAGCAGTGTTTCGGAAATCTGGAGTATAGAACTCATCTGGGGAAATTCTTCCTATATGCCTACCGAAGGCAGAATGCAAGGTCCGTGTCTGCCACGACTTGAACAGGCTACAAGCCAGTCAACAAGCGGTAATATGAGCGTTCCTTTCGGCACGGTAGATGTATTTTATACCCAAAACGGTATTCCCATGGAAGAAGATCCCGAATACGACTATGCCAATCGCTTTAATATCAGAACAGGAGACGAGGAACACAAGTATTACATCAAAAAAGGCGAACAGACTGCCGCAATGAATTTCGACCGCGAACCGCGCTTCTATTCCACTCTTGGCTTTGATCGTGGAATATGGTACGGTAATCATTATAACAATTTGCCGGACGACCCGAGCGAAGCCCTTTATCCGAAAGATCGCCTTAACGAATATTCGTCGGTGTTTAATTTCGACAGCTACAATACCACAGGATACTGGCCTAAAAAGCTGGTAAACCTGAATACCGTATATCGCGATCCCAATAATGTGTTTACCCAGGTTTATCCGTGGCCTGACATGCGTTTTGCCGACTTGATTCTTTTTACTGCGGAAACATTGAACGAATCGAAGGATGCTCCCGACGCCGAAGTCTATCAATACATAGACATGATAAGGGAGAGGGCCGGACTTGAAGGCGTAATAGACAGCTGGAAGAAATCCATCAATCCGAACAAGCCGACCACCAAGACAGGAATGCGCGATATCATCCAGCGCGAGCGAAAAATAGAATTTGCCTGCGAAGGAGTTTATTACTGGGACAGTCGCCGCTGGAAAACGGCTGTTAAAGAGCAGAACCGCTCTGTACAGGGATGGAACATTACAGCTTCGGACGTCAACGAATACTATATTCCGACTACCCATTATATTCAAAATTTTACCTATCGTGACTATTTAGCGCCAATACCGGAATATGATATAGTCAAAAATCCCAATCTGGTGCAAAATCCGGGATGGTAAGATTCAATTACGAATTAAAAATTAAAAATTAATAATTATATGAAACTTAGATATTTATTATTATATATTATGGCGCTTGCACTCTTTTCATGCGAGGAAAAGGCGCTTGCACCGATTAGCAGCAGTCTGGGAAAACCGGGCGTAGTTACCGGTATTGTGGCGGAAGCCTTGTCCGGCGGAGTGAAAGTTACATACCGCATTCCGAATACCGAAGATATATTGTCCGTTAAAGCCATATATACGCTTTCAAACGGCAGAACGATGGAACAGGATGTTTCTTATTTCGAGAACAATATGGTAATTCTCGGATATAACGACACTAAAGAGCATGAAATAAAACTTTACGCAGTCAATCGTGCTCAGGTTAAATCTGACCCGGTAACGGTTAAATTTACGCCGCTCGAACCGCCTTTGGCGAAAATCGCACGCTCAATTGAAATAATAAGCGCATTCGGAGGCGCTCAATACAATTGGGTAAACGAAGACAAGTATCCCGTCAATATTGAGTTTTTTACGAACGATTCCATTGGCTATCTTCAGTTAGTTAGAGTTTTAACGTCCGAATTACCTGCATCAAATTCCAAATTGCGCGGATACGATCCTGAAATGCGTACTTTTGCCATTCTTGTTCGCGATAATTACGGAAATGTAACCGACACGATAAAGAAAAATTTGGTGCCGTTTTTTGAACAGCGTTTCGACAAGAAAAAAATGTCGATTATGAAACTTGGCAGCGACGTGAACTTTACCAATTGGGAAGGTACGGACGCTTATATCATCGACGACGACAAAACAACTTTCGGACACTCTCCGGCAAATTCGCTTCCTGCGACGTTTACAATCGACCTGGGCGTAGTAGCACAGGTAAGCCGCGTTGTATTTTTCAACCGTCTCTTCAATGATTCCTATTACAGTTGGGGAAATCCAAAGGACATCGAAATCTACGGACGCAAGGACAGACCGGCTCAAAGCGGAGACTGGAGCGAATGGGGAGCGCCCATTGTCGTCGGAGAACTGAGTAAACCGTCCGGACAGCCGAGCGGAACGGATACCGACGAAGACAGAGCGTATGCCGAATCGGGATTTGAATTTGAATTTCCTGTTGAGATTGAGCCTCTTCGCTATATCCGTATAAAGATACTGTCAACACAAACAGGTCCTACTTATGCGCACCCTGCCGAAGTGGATGTTTTCGGTCAAATAAAAGAATAATGTAAAAAATTGAAGTTATGAAAAAAATATTCAATAAAACAGTGATTCTTGCAGTTGCGTTCCTGCTGCTTGCATCTTGCGACGGTATGATGGACGTGCACAAGGAATATATCGAGGGCGGAGAACTTATTTATGCGCCCAAAATTGATTCGTTGAACTTTATTGCAGGAAAAGAGCGGATTCTTTTTGAGTTCCGGCTCTATAATTCTCCGAACGTGAAAACGGTTGACGTGTATTGGAACAGCAAGCAGGATTCTATGATTATACCGGTATCGCCTACCTCCGGACTTGATTCTTTTTATGTCATTTTACCGAACATGGCAGAACAGTCTTATACGTTTGATGTCAGGACGACGGATAATTTTGGACACAAGTCGTTATGGACTACCGATTTCGGAAACTCTTACGGCGAAAGATATATTTCGACTGTTTCAAACCGCAGGATTCGCAGCATCAATCTGACCGACAGGGCAGGAGAAATAAACTGGATGTCGGGAGGCGAAGGTATGGTTCGTGTTGAAGTGGAATACAGGGCAAAGAATGGTGAAATCAGGACTGTTCATACTTCTGCAAACGACAGTAAGACGTTATGCCTTGATGTTGCCTCAAATTCAAAATTTCGATACCGTTCACTTTTTATTCCCGAAAGTCTGTCAATAGATACTTTAGCGTTGTCATGGGAAGAATATGAAACAGCATTCCCCGGTGAATATATGTTTGACCGTAGTGACTGGTCGGTTGTTTCCGTATCGGACGAAACGGCAAGCGACGGAGGAGGAAAAAATACTTTGATAGACGGTGATTTGGGTACGTTCTGGCACTCGCAGTGGGACGGTGGAAACGCACCCCTGCCGCACTGGGCTATCATTGACATGATTTCACCGAAAAATTTCTTCAGGATTGATATTTACCGTCGTGCCGGTAATACCGATTCAAAGTCGGTCGAGATATATATAGGCAACAGCGCCGATCCTGACGATGCTTCGTGGACAAAGATTGCAGAAGGACAATTCAATTCGGGCGACAAACTGACGATTGACATTCCGAGCGGGATAAATACTGCGACAGGACGTTATCTGAAAGTCTTCCTGCCCGACAGTAACCGCGATCCGTTTATAAGTATAGCGGAAATATATTTCTGGGGAAAATAATATTGATATTAGAGGGTAGCAAGGGCTACCCTCTATATCTTAACACTACCTGAAAAAAAGTGAATTAGAAATTAAAACTTACCGACAGGAATCGTAACAGATTCTCCAATATTAACGGAAAATATTTTTGCAACGCCTTTATACCGGACAGGAACCGATTTTTTCCCATTGATATTCTTGATTTCAGCAGAAATCAATTTTCCATCTTTCCAGTCGATGTTGACTTCATATCCTCCTCTGGCGCGCAATCCTGACTTGGGTTTGGTAGAAACTTATTTCCAGTTCGGACGTTACCTGTTGATCGGTTCCTCACGTCCCGGCCAAATGCCTGCCAATTTGCAGGGACTTTGGGCTTGGCAGTTGAACGCTCCATGGAATGCCGATTATCACACCAACATCAATTTCCAGATGAATTATTGGCCGGTTGAAATTACCAATCTTTCGGAACTTCATACCCCGCTTTTCGACTTGACCGACGTATTGATTAAGCCCGGAGAAAAATCGGCAAAAACAATTTACGGCGCTCGCGGCTGGGTCGTTCATCACCTGACCGACGCTTGGGGTTTCACGGCTCCTGCCGACGGCCCTCAGGGCATCTGGCCGATGGGGTCGGCATGGCTGGCCCAGCATCCTTGGGAACATTACACCTATACCGGCGATAAAGAGTTCCTTGCTAAACGCGGCTATCCGATTATGAAAGGCGCCGCCCGGTTTATCATGGATTTCTTGGTCGAAGCGCCTGCCGGAACTGCTTACGCAGGAAAATTGGTTACTAATCCTTCGTATTCTCCGGAAAATTCGTTTGTCCTTCCCAACGGCGGACACTCGGTTTTCACTTACGGCGCAACAATGGATTTGGAAATTATTCATAATCTGCTCACAAACTGTATTGCCGCAAGCAAAGTCTTGAATACGGATAAGGATTTTCGGGCGGAATGTGAAAAAACGCTGAAACGCTTACCCGCTATCCAAATCAGCAAAACAACCGGACGAATCCTCGAATGGGCGGAAGATTACAAGGAAGTGGAACCTCACCACCGGCACACCTCTCATCTTTTCGGGCTTCACCCGGGAAACCAGATAACCGTAGTAGGTACGCCCGCACTTGCGGAAGCCGCCCGCAAAACACTTGTTGCACGCGGAGACGACGGCACCGGTTGGGGTCTGGCCTGGAAAATCAATATGTGGAACCGGCTTCACGACGGCGATCATGCATACACACTGCTTTCCGTCCTGCTCAGCCGCAAAACTTTGCCGAATCTGTTCGACGACCATCCGCCTTTCCAGATTGACGGAAATTTCGGGGCAACGGCGGCAATAGCCGAAATGCTTGTACAAAGTCAATTACAAACAAAAGACGGCAGTTTTGAAATCCAATTGCTCCCGTCATTGCCTGCGGCTTTTGCATCGGGTTCAGTCAAAGGATTGCGCGCCAGAGGAGGATATGAAGTCAACATCGACTGGAAAGATGGAAAATTGATTTCTGCTGAAATCAAGAATATCAATGGGAAAAAATCGGT
>BNTV01000154.1 GCA_025996865.1 Bacteroidia bacterium | reverse complement strand
GCGACGCCGATGCGCTTTATGTTATTCCGCAGGAAAACGAAGCTTCTGATTTGAAGAATGCAACCCTGGTAACCGGCGCAGACCCTTCTTCTCTGTTTTATATCGAGATTACCTATAAGGAAGATGGCACCGGTGCGACAGACAGGACTTATGCGGTTCCTGTTCCGGCCATCGTTGGCGATGCGTATACATCTTCCATCGCCTTTGAAATGGAACGGCAATATACCTTCCAGTTTGAACTGTTTGGTAAAAAACCCATCGAATTTAAAGGTGTTACGGTAAGTGATTACGATGAAGTTACCCAGGAAGAGCTGCTTCGCTTGCATTGGGCAGGTTCAAATATCTATTATGATGCTGCGCTTAAGCATTTGACGTTTGATGACAGTAACGTTAAAACCAACGAGCAGTATCAGGGAGTTTATTTCCAGTGGGGTAGCCTTACAGGTATCTCGCCTGAAGGTCCATATACTCAAGGTAATACGGTAATTTATCCGATGGGAGGCGAGCCTATTACCGCTGCTCCGGCTTGGGGGGATATTCCTCACGTTAAGTCTGACCCCGGCACTTATGACCGTAGCGCTAAATACCTGACCGAAACAGCCTATGACACTATCAGCGGAGTAGGCGATATATGCAAGTATTTAACAGAGAGGGGCTGGGCTCCAAAGGGTAAACGCTGGCGCATGCCGACTTCGGCTGAGTTTGGAGAAGCGGGCGATTACGGTAATGTCGGCGCCACCACTTGGGGCGCTGTTTCTACCGTGAATGCAGACGGCACCACTGCCTTTACCAACGGAATGCAGTTGCGAAAATTAAACACTCCGTTCTTCCCCGCTTCCGGGTGTCGCTATTCGACGGGCATATTGAACAACGTGGGTACTATCGGCTATACATGGTCATCATCACCGAACAGCGCCGGCGGCGCCTTCCACTTGTACTTCAATAGCACGACGGCGAACCCAGCGAACAGCCTCAATCGGGCGGACGGCTTCCCTGTCCGCTGTGTTACGGAATAATGGTATATATTCGACAGGCGCAAATTCATTCGCGCCTGTGTGGGTATATTTTTACGTGTATATCGTGTGTGGAGATGCGCGGGAGCGTGTCTCCATACTTTTAATAATTCATTATATATTATGCCGGTTCTAATTCTCCATACTCCGTTTTATTTTTTATACCCAATATCACGTTTGCACTAATATCTAAGTGTTCACATATTTTTTTTGCAACTTTTAATGAAGGCTCTTTTCCTGCAAGATATTCGCTAATCCGGGAAGGACTTACTTGAAGCATCTTTGCTAATTGTATTTGATTGATATTCATTTCATACATGCGCAGTTTGAGCATATCCGTTAATGTGGGTATAGAAATCGGATAGTGTATTTTCTCATATTCTTCAATTAATTCGGAAAGAAATTCAAGTTCAATAGATTCCGGAATATTGTTGTAATTTTCATCGGTAACTATTTCCAATAAATCATCTATTCTATTTTTGATGACATTATATTCTTTTTCATTGGTAATCTTTTTCATAACCATAAATCTTTTTAGAGAGTGGAACAATCTTTGATTTTACTGTATTCTGCATGTGTTCCTATGAATCGTAATGAAAGGTATTTTTCATATCAGCAAAACAATTCCATTTTGACTCTTCTGTTTTGTTAAACCAATCTTCCAAAGCATTCTTTGCATCGGGATGTTCTGCGGAATATTCGGCTAATGTTTTATATACAAAAATTCTCATTCTATCGTATTTCATGCAAAGATAAATACAAATTTCCTATTTGCAAAATTTATTTCCTGAAAATGGAATATTCACAATGCTAGGGTGTACGACGAATTTCCCAATTAGTGTTTAACGATTATCAGGAGATGTCTCCACTCGCTGCGCTCGGTCGACAGGACGCGGCTGCAAAAGGGGAAAGGAGGGGGAAGAAACGGCGGCGAAGCCGCCGTTTCTTCCCCCTCCACCCACATCTCAACGTTTTATCGTCATGTCGACTAAGCCAACGAGGAACGAGGAGGCGCATGGAGACATCTCCTGATAATCGTTAAACACTAATTGGGAAATTTGTCGTACACCCCAATGCTTTTGAAGTAAATAAGTTCAACTCCTATATCGGAGTTGAGGGGATGATGAGGGGTCGCTCTACCCCGGGCTGCGCTTCGCTTGCACCGGGGTTACCCAAGTAGAAGACCTTACGGTCTTCCGGGTTCAGCACCTCAATTTAATATTTAGCCATACAAAAATAAAAACAAATTACAAATTAGCCCAAAATGAGGCTAAATCTTTTTTTTAAGTGCTAAACAATAATTTACATGCACTCGTCGTTGCGAGCGGAGCGAAGCAAACCAGGGAGTGCTTAACGGTTTAGCAGGAGATTCCTCCCGTTGGTCGGAATGACGGCGCGTTTTTTATTATTAGGCAGGAAGAGGGGCTGACCAAAAAGGGTATTTTGCACGTCATTGGTGGGGCGTAAGCCCGAAGCAATCCAGAAATATTTTCATTTCACCGGTGGCGATAATAACCTCTCCTACCCTTACTTCAACGGAAACTAAGGTAATGTCGAAAACTTCCTGCAAAACGGTAACCGTAGTAAACATCTGTTGTCCAACCTGCGGCAAAGCCGAAATCTTTATGTTTTTCAAAGCGCCGATGTATCCGACCGGAACGGGTATGTTCCGTTGCTTGCAATAATAGCCGACACGCGCCGCGCAAGATTGAGCAATGTGTTCGATAATTCCCGATTCGTTCAGCAAACCGGCTTCGACAAAAATATTGTCTTCTTCCACGGCAAGACCTGTAAAAGACTTGTTTTCTTCCACTCCATAAAGAGCATCGACCATAATAATCGGCTCTCGCTGAGGAATATAATTTTTTATTTCCGCTCCCGAAATCAAGGCTTTCTCAAATATTCCCATATCAGTCCTTTCTTTTTTCGTTTTAATTTAAATGCTTGAATATCAACTTCCGAAATATCATCGGGGAAAATCCATGCTTTTCCGGTTTGTTTCGCTTTTTCTTTCAATGTCGTCTGGTCAAAATGGGGTGAAATGTAGTATCGCGGTTCTAACAAATCATCGCCGGACGAAATAATTCCGTCTCTAATCGCATATTTCTGTAAAGGTGTACCCGGATAAATGCGCATTCCGACAAAAGGGAAAATGACCGTATATCGCAAAAGTTTGGAGTTTGTAAACGTCTCATCCAAAGTCTGTTCTGTTTCTCCGTATCCGCCCAGTATCATAAAATGGGCATAGAAAATATTGTGTTTGAGCGCCAATTCCGAAGTTTTCAGAATGGTATCAAAAGTAAAATTTTTCCCGTAATTTTCCAACTGGGTATCGGAAAATGACTCGCTGCCGAATTCAATGTGCATCAATCCCGATTGCTTGTACAAAGCCAATTCTTCGTCCAACAAGTAAGACGGGGAAAAATACGCTGCCCATTGGACTTTCAGGTTGCGCCGGATAATGGCTTCCGCGAGTTCCATCGTTTTTTCCCGGTTAATATTGAAAAGCGAATCGGTAAAAAAGATGTAATTGATGTTTTTTTCCTTCCACAAACGCTCGATGTTATCAATGATTTCGTCAATATCCAAAGTCCGGACGCGCTCGCCTTCAATCAAAGGATAGGAACAGTAGATACATTTATGATAACAACCCCGTTTAGTCTGGATATTCAACATTCCGCTGTGTTCCCAATAGTAATCGGTCAAATCGGTGTCGTAAAAAACGGTGAGTTTGGTAGAAAATTCACGGCGGGAGTTGAGTATGATTTTTTCAGCTTTTCGATAAAGCAAGCCTTCGATATGCGAATAATCCGTTTGATTTTCCAAACAGGTGATTAATTCCGTCAAAGCGGTTTCTCCTTCGCCTTTCACCGCAAAATCAGCGCCCAGCCGTTCGAACAAAATTTCGGGATAAATCGAAAAGCCGGCTCCGCCCAAAATGACCGGCGCTTTCGAATGTTTTTTCACCACACAAACAATTTTTTCGTAACCGGGAATAAAACTTTTTTGGTCGAAAGAATTGGCTCCGTCGATATTACGCATGGAAACGCCCACATAATCAGGTTGTTGAGCGGTTAACAAACCGGCAAGCTCTTCCAATGTTCCGCGATTCATATCAAATGTCAGCACTTTAAATTGCGGCAAATATTTTTTCAGATAAGTCGTCAGATAAGAAATTCCGATCGGATAAATCGGATAAGGATCGTGTAATTGATTAGCTGATATGAGTAATACTTTTTTATTCATTCCAAAAATTGTAATAGTTAAACCATTGTTCGGGGTATCGCTTTACTATTTTTTCAAGCGTGCCGGCATACAAGTTCAAAAGTTCATCAATCGCTTGTTTCCCTTTGCTTTTTACTTCCGGAATTGTGAATATAAACCGGTATTTCATCCCTTTTTCCCGCATGGAAAAATAGAAAACGACCGGCGATTCGAAACGGGTCGCCAACAAGAAGGGGCCAACGGGAAAACGTGCCGGACGCCCCATGAAAGTCACGGTTTTAGCGGATTTTTCGCCGACAAAACGGTCACCCTGAAAACAAACGTATTCATTGTTTTCCAAAGCATCTTTGATTTGATAAATATGGGTGAAACCGGATTCGACGATAGGAATTATTTTATGGGTTTGCGGGTCTAAACTTTCCGCTAATATTTTTTTAATTTTTTGATATTCGGCATCATACATCACGATATTGATTTTTTTAGCATACTCGCCGAAAAAATTTCCTCCAACCTCCCAATTGCCGACATGAGCGCCGATAAGTATCACGCCCCTTTCGGAATGGTCTAATTTATCGAGGAAAGCATCGTAATTTTCAAATGCATATTGATATTTTTCGTAAAGTCCCGAACGAACGGCCACTTTGTCTATAAGCGTCTGACCGAAACGGTAATAATTCAGATACATCATACGAACCGTTTTGAAGAATCCAAAACCTTGTATTTTACGATAATACTTCCAATTGGATTTTGTAGCGAGGGGCGCAAAAGGAATGAAATGGACGACAACAAAAATTAAAAAGAAATAGGCAAACCGGATACCCAAATGCCGGATAAGATAAATAAAAAACCGGTATCCGAAACTACCACCTCGTGATTTTCCTTGCCATAGCATTTTCGGTTATAGTTTGTCTTTTATTTTGGAAAAAATAAATTCGTAAAAATCACGGAAAGTGATCATACCGGCAAAATCTTCGGCTTTCATTTTGTAGCCGAAATTATTTTCAATCAAAACCACCAAGTCCACCAAATCCAAACTGTCCAATTCCAATGTTTCCATCAACGGTTTGTCCGGTTCGATAAGGCTTTCTTCTATTTCAAACTCATCGACTAAAATAGCGTTAATTTTAACTATTATTTCTTCTTTGTTCATACAATTATTTTTATTACCCCCCGCCCCCTAAAGGGGGAGTTGGTCAGCGAGTTTATCTACTGTGCTGCGATAACTCCCCCTTTAGGGGGCAGGGGGGTAAACCTTTTAATTATCAAACTCGAGTTTGTCCCTCCAAAACCAAATGAATTGGACAAAAACGCATCAAATTTTGTATCTATTCTTGTTGCCGGAATATTCAAACGAGCCGAATATTCGTCCGGCGTTTCGAAATTAATCTGGGGCGCAATAAAATCATTTTGCATCATCAACAGGGAATATACGATTTCGCTCGCGCCGGCCATCCACATCTCATGTCCGGTCATTGCTTTGGTGGACGTGACGCAGGGTTTTGAGTTTCCGAAAACATCGATAATTGCTTGGGCTTCTCTGGCATCTCCTATCGGAGTAGAAGTGGCGTGAGCATTGATGTATTTGAGTTCATCCGGATTTACATTTCCCTGTTTTAGAGCCATTTCCATAGATTTCTGCAATCCTTCGACATCGGGAATGGAAATGTGGTTTCCATTGGACGAAAATCCATAGCTTACCACTTCTCCTAAAATCGGTGCGTTCCGTTTGATTGCGCTTTCGTAACTTTCAAGGATGACCGTTGCCGCACCTCCGCTTGGCACCAAACCATCGCGGTCTTTATCGAAAGGCCGGGAAGCTCTCTGTGGTTCGTCCTCCCGGATCGAAAAAGCGCCGAGTCCGTCGAAACTTCCTACGGCACAAATATTTACTTCCTGAGCGCCTCCGCATACGATAATGTCCTGATAGCCATGTTTAATCAACAACATCCCCAAACCAATCGAATGTGAACCGCTCGCACAAGCGCCCGATATAGTCATATTGATACCTTTCAATTTGAAAATAACGGACAAATTCATGGTTACCGTCGAATTCATCGACTTGAAGACTGCACCGGAACCGACTAAAGCCGTATCTTTTTTTTCTCTTATCACATCCATCGAGTGAATGACCGCATCGGCCGTACTGTCATTGCCGTACAGGATTCCCACAGCGTTTTTTTCCAGAAAGTCAGTGTCCAGACGGGCTTGCGCCAAGGCTTCATCTGTGGCGACATAAGCGTAAACGGCTTCTTCCGGAAGAGTAGTTCTTTGCTTCCTGTCCAATGCGGATTTTAACAGGGGAACTTCGACCAATCCGGTCAGCGAGGAACGGAATCCGTGCTCTTTTCGCGCAATATCCAATCCTATCCCGGATTTTCCTTCATATAAAGAGCGCAACGCTTCCCCTTGATTTTTCCCGATACAGGAATAAATGCCTATCCCTGTAATGACTACTCTTCTCATTTACCAAACAGTTGATGATTTTTAGTTTGCAAAGGTAAACATTTTTTCTTATATTCAAAAAGGCGGCTAAATATTAAATTGAGGTGCTGACCCCGGAAGACCGTAAGGTCTTCTATTTGGGTAACCCTGGTGCAAGCGAAGCGCAGCCCGGGGTAGAGCAACCCCTCATCATCCTCTCAACTCCGAGGAGTTGAACTTATTTACTGGGTGTACGACAAATTTCCCAATTAGTGTTTAACGATTATCGGTAGATGTCTCCATGCGCCTCCTCGTTCCTCGTTGGCTTAGTCGACATGACGGTAAAACATTGAGATGTGGGTGGCGGGGGAAGAAACGGCGGCTTCGCCGCCGTTTCTTCCCCCGCCTTTCCTCTTTTGCAGCCGCGTCATGTCGACCGAGCGCAGCGAGTGGAGACATCTCCTGATAATCGTTAAACACTAATTGGGAGATTTGTCGTACACCCCAATGCTTTTGAAGTAAATAAGTTCAACTCCTATATCGGAGTTGAGGGGATGATGAGGGGTCGCTCTACCCCGGGCTGCGCTTCGCTTGCACCGGGGTTACCCAAATAGAAGACCTTACGGTCTTCCGGGTTCAGCACCTCAATTTAATATTTAGCCACATTTTCAAATAAATATCGTATCTTTACCGTGTTAAATAATGATAGAAAAGAAAGATATGGTTACTGTCCAAACGATTGATAAAAAGCAAATTCCGGCACATCTTGCCCGTCGCCCGAAGAAACGGCAAATATTTGAAGAAATACGCGCATTGAAACGACAGTTGCTGCCTGACGAAAAAGTCATCCTTTTTGGCTCTCAGGCTCGTGGAGATGCCCGCGAAGATTCCGATTGGGATTTGTTGTTGCTGTTGAACAAACCCGAAACAACACTCGAAGATGAAAAACTTTACGCCTATCCATTCACAAAATTAGGATGGAATTATGGTGCATACTTCAGCGTAAAACTCTACACTGAAAACGACTGGGAAAAACGGAGTTTTACTCCATTCTACAAAAATATTGAAACAGAAGGAATTAAAATAGATTAAACAAATGAATCTAAGCAGTGAAGAACATTTACCAAATTACAACCCGCCACTAACAGAAATAACTTCCCCCGTAATATAAGCCGCCTTCTCCGAAGCCAAAAACCCAACCAATTCAGCCACTTCCTCCGCTTTCCCGAATCGTCCCAAAGGCACCGTCTTCTTCAATTCCTCTTGATTCAAATCTTTAGTCATGTCTGTTTCGATAAATCCGGGAGCTACCGCATTGACCGTTACTTTCTTTTTGGCGGCTTCCAAAGCAAGGGCTTTTGTTAATCCGATAACTCCGGCTTTGGCTGCGGAATAATTGACTTGTCCGGCCACTCCTTTCAATCCCGAAATAGACACAATATTGACAATCCGGCCGTTTTTCTTGCTTAACATGTATTTTATCAACAAACGGGTGATATAAAATGTGCCGTTCAAAGTAGTGTTCACTACGTCGTTCCATTCATCGTCGGTCATCCAGAACATCAGGTTGTCTTTCCGGATGCCGGCGTTGTTAATCAATGCCTCGATGTAAGCATCGGGATGTTGCTCCATCCAACCGTTCAAAACGGCGGTTACTTCACTAACATTCTCTACATCAAACGGTAACAACTCGCCTTCTCCTCCGGTTTCAGTAATCAAATCCAAGGTTTTTTGCGCTTCTTCCGCGTTGGATTTGTAATTGACAATCACGGTATAACCTTGTTTCGCCAATTGTACGGAAATAGCCCGCCCGATTCCCCGCGAACCTCCGGTGACCAAAGCATATTTTCTCATATCTGTATGTTTTTTTCTTTCAAATAGCGATTCATTCTTTCAATGTCTTCATATTTAGGCGTATCTTCGATAAACACAGGAAAAAACGAACGGATTTCCGTATAAATCTCCCTGGTTACATCCGAAAGCTCTGCTTGTATTTTCAGATAATCAACGGCTTGCACAATCGCCATAAAATGGATGCTCAATACTTGACAGGCATTTTCGATAACGGTTTTTGTAATTTGCGCCGCATTGGTTCCCATACTCACAATATCCTGATTATCATTGTTATTCGGAATGCTGTGCACATACATCGGATTGGACAGCGTTTGCGATTCCGCCGTTGTGGACGTCGCTGTAAACTGTGCTGCCTGTAAACCGTAATTTAAGCCTTTTACACCCAAATTAACGAAAGGCGGAAGAATATTATTAATCCGGTCGTGGAAAAGATAATTCATCTGTCGTTCGGCAAGCATGGTCAATTTGGTTATGGCGATTTTCAGTTTGTCCATCTCAAACGCAACATAATCGCCATGGAAATTTCCTCCGTGAAATACATTTCCGGCTACACGATCCACAACCGGATTATCACTCGCAGAATTAACTTCGTCAATCAGAACAGTTTCCGCATTTTTTATTTCGTCGGATACAGGCCCCAAAATCTGCGGAACGCAGCGCAAAGAATAATATTCCTGCACTTTGTCCCGGATATATTCTTCTTCGGTACGGCATTGATAAAAGAAATCTTCCCGTTTCCGGATTCGTTTGCTGCGGCTTAAAATATTCCGCATCTTTTCGGCAATCAGCAACTGTCCCGGATGAAGTTTGGTACGATTGAGTTCCAAGGAAAAATAATCGTCGAAAGAAGCGGTAATTTCATTCACCATGCAGGACGCAATGACGGCAAGATCCAACAATTTCTTCGAATAAATCAGGTTAACCAAACCGATTCCCGTCATGGCCGACGTACCATTCGCCAAAGCCAATCCTTCGCGGATATGCATCCGAACAGGTTTCAAGCCCAATTGATTCATCACTTCCCCGGTCGGCCGGCGTTCGCCTTCGTATATCACTTCTCCTTCACCAATCAAACACAGGGCAATGTGCGCCAACTGAACCAAATCGCCACTGGCGCCAACGCTTCCATGCTCAAAAATAAGCGGATAGATGCCCCGATTGATGAATTCGGTCAAAAGAAGAATTATTTCGGGATGCACACCCGAATAACCTTGCAAAAAGGTACTCAACCGAGCGAGCATCACCGATTTGACGTACAAAGGGGGTAACAAAGCGCCCGTCCCTGTACAATGACTCCTGATCAAATTATATTGTAACTGTGCACGAAATTCATC
>BNTV01000153.1 GCA_025996865.1 Bacteroidia bacterium | reverse complement strand
GGAATACTTGTTTTGTTACTGATTTCAGCAATTTATGCATACTGGTTTTTCCGGAAGAAAAAAATTAATAGTGAAATGGATAGTGAGCAGTTAAACAAACTGCTCACTATCCATTTCACTATTAATTTTTTTCTTCCGCAAAACCAGTATGAAACTTCGCTTTCTCTTGCAAAATTTTCTTTACTAAAACCTGAATATGAGATAGTTACAAATCGTATTCCTTTTTATTTCAACGATATATTATCATACGCCGATTTATTTCAGAATCAGGAAACCGGAGAATTATACGCCATCACCTATTCTTCTCTGCCTACCGATTCATTAGCGTCGGTATCTATTTACAGCCTGTCCTACCCTCCTGTTTCGGAAACATATATAAACCAATTGATTAGTAATAATGACAGTATGTATTTCATAGGAGTCGGAATACTTGTTTTGTTACTGATTTCAGCAATTTATGCATACTGGTTTTTCCGGAAGAAAAAAATTAATAGTGAAATGGATAGTGAGCAGTTAAACAAACTGCTCGACAAAGAACTCAAGGAAGTCAAGCAAGTTAACGGACGGAAGAAAGAACAAGCCATATTCCTTTTCGGGGAATTTCAGGTGAAAGACAAAAACGGCAATGATATCACCGGTGAATTTTCTCCCATGTCGAAGCGGTTATTCCTGATTATTCTATTGAATACCTTTAAAGAAGACGGCCGGGGAATTTCCTCCTCGAAACTTGAAGATACCTTATGGCCGAATAAAACTCGTGACAGTGCAAAAAATAACCGGTCGGTAATGATATCCAAAATACGCCAAATATTCGAAAATATTGGCTACCTGAATATTGAAAGTTCCAATTCATACTGGATTACAAAGTTTGACGATGAAATATATTGCGACTATTACGAAGCGCTCCTATTAATCCGGGGTATAAGGAAAAAAAACAGATGGACCAAGGAAGAAATAATAAAGTTGCTGAATATTGTATCATCCGGAGAGTTGCTACCGAACCTGCAAATCGAATGGGTTGATATTTTCAAAGCAAGTTTTACAAACGAACTGGTTGATTTACTGATCGATGTCAGCAGACAAAATGAATCCGTTTTTTCACCTGCCGAACTTATTTATCTGGCTGACACAATTTTAATCCATGACGTATTGAACGACGATGCTTTGAAACTCAAATGCAAGGCATTGGTCAAAATGGGAAAAAACGGATTAGCCAAGACAACATACGATTCTTTCGCGAAACATTACCAAACTTTGTATGGAACCAACTATAATTATTCTTTCGAACGGATCATTTCGTGATTTTTCCGGTAAAATTTCTTTATTTTTTTGTTTATTAAGTATTTTATTAAGTACTTTATTAATAATGATTAATTAACTTTGTAAACAAAGAGCAGGTTTCTTTTAAAACAAATTAATCGCATGAAAAAAATATTGATTTTTCTTTTTGCTTCATTAATTTTAGCAATCTCGTCCGATAATGCAAAAGCAGCCGGTGAGGATTCTATAAAAACGTTTCTTTTTCCACAATTTGAAAAAGGATATGTCATACTGAAAGGGGGAAATACCCGACTATTGGCACTACTCAACTATGATATGGTTGATGAAAGAATGTTGTACATCGAGGGTGAAAATGTTATGAATGAGCTTGATGCAAACGCTGTTGCGGCGGTGGTCATCGGAGAGCATTCATTCCTCCCCGCCGGAAACAAGGCTTTTTATGAACGGATTGAAACAGTAAATAAGGAATATTATATCGGTTATAAAACCAAAGTTCTTTCCAAAGGGAAAGCAGCCGGTTACGGAGCTTATTCTCAAACGGGATCAATAGAGGGATTAACAACTACTAACAGCAGTGGTAGTTTGTATATATTAGGCCCCGAAGAAAAAATAGAAGGTATCGATGAATCGACTGTCTTCATTAAAAATGGAAAAAAATTTGAAAAAATCAATTCGTTGAAGAGTTTAATAAAATTTTTCAAATCTCATCAAGCAGAGATTGAAGCATATTCAAAAGAAAATAAAACAAATTTCAATAAAATTGAAAGTGTGAAAGCCATTATTAACTATTCTTTTTCACTCTAATAAAAGATTTTTTTAAAATTAATACTTTTATTAAGATAGTTATTAAAGGTCAACAGTTATTTTTGTCCCTAAGAAACACGTAATAACTTTAAATTTGTACAAAAAAACTTCTTTTAATGTTATACATAATATTATGAAAAATCAAGTTCAAAACAACAGTCCTTAGAAAAACAGGATTCATTCATGATGTACAACTTCGTTGTTAACATCTCTTAGTTATAAATTATCAAATAAACACAAACAAATCTAAAAATTTCATGAAAAAAAACAGATTGAAAGAAAAAAGTTGGGTAATTCGGACAATGTTTACCGTAATTATCTGTTTTGGGATGGCTGTATCCGGATTTGCGCAAACAAAAACGATTAAAGGCGTAGTATTTGATGCATCCACAGGGGATCCTATTATCGGTGCGTCTGTTGCCGTTACCGGTACCTTGAGGGGGATTGCTACAAACATTGAAGGCGAGTTTACGCTGGAAGTAGCCCCAAAAGAAACACTTACTATTTCTTATTTAGGCTATGTCACTCAAAAAGTAGCCGTTGGAAACAATGCTAATTTTAACATTAAGTTAGAATTAGAAGAAACGAGTTTGGATGAAGTGGTTATTATCGGGAATCTTTCTCAAAAGAAACTTACCATGACGGGGTCGGTTTCATCGGTAACCAGCAAGGACATTACGGTTACCAAGAACGAAAACGTACTTAACGCTTTGGCAGGTAAATTGCCGGGTGTCCGTATCACGCAAAAGAGCAGTCAGCCGGGCGCCTACGACACGGAAATTGATATTCGTGGTTTAGGTACGCCGCTCTTCGTTATTGACGGTGTACAACGCAACAAGGATTATTTCACCCGTATGGATCCGGAAGAAATCGAAAGTGTATCGGTATTGAAGGACGGTACAGCCGCTATTTATGGTTTACGCGCTGCCAATGGTGTTATATTGATTACCACCAAGCAAGGAGAGAACCTAAACGGCAAAGTGGACATCTCCTATAGCAGCAACTTCACTTTCCAGCAATTTCTCTATGTACCGGAAGCTGTTGACGCCATCGAATATTATACCTTAATCAACGAACAAGCCTGGGCGAATTTCGGAGACAACTATTTTAGGATGCAACCGGCAGCCAAAGATTACAAAACGTTTATCGAACCATTCGTAACCGGTGAAAGGCAATCTACCAACTGGATTAATGCCGTTTTCAAAAAAATAAGCCCTCAACAACAACACAACTTCAGTATTAACGGCGGCTCGGAAAAATTGAGATATTATCTCAATTTATCCTATTTCCAACAGGATGGTAATTACCAGAGTGGCGATATTTGGGATAAACGTTATAATTTCCGTTCAAACATTGATGCGCAGATTACTAAACGTTTAAAAGCGCGCGTTTCTCTTGCCGCCGTTTTGGGAGAAACTCAAAATCCGCGTACCGACTGGTCGCTCTACAAAAATGTATGGTTGACTAAATCGGCAGCTCCCGTCTATGCCAACGACAATCCGCTGTACTACAATGGAGACAATACGATATTGCAAGACGGCAACAACATGGTGGCTATGACCCGAAAAGACCTCAATGGTTACAACCTCAATTATCGTCGAACAATGAATTCGGGAATAACTTTGACCTACGATGTTCCAGGGATAAAGGGATTGTCGGCAAAAGGCATGTTCGACTATAATATGAGTTTGCCAAGCAGCCGGTCTTATGCGGGAAAATATAACCTGTATAATTATAATGCAATAAACAAGACTTATGATGCTATTTCAAAAGGATCTAATCCTGCCACCACCCTTCGCAATTTCGATTTCGCTTACGACACGGATATGCAGTTGGGTTTGAACTACATCGCCAAATTTGGAGACCACGGTATTAATAGCGCTTTAACTTTCGAAGAAGCTTATAATTCTTGGGGTTGGGGAGTAGAGGCCCAACGTGAAATTTTCTACAACAGCGACCAAATTGCAATTGCCGCAGAGACCAATCAAAAAGGAAGTGGAGGAAAACCTGTCGAACGTGCAAGTCAAGGTTTTATCGGTCAATTCAATTACGATTATGCCGGCAAATACATAGCTTCATTCATGTTTCGCTACGACGGCAGCTCCAAATTTCCCGCCGGCGCTCGCTGGGGATTCTTCCCTTCCGGTCAGCTGGCTTATCGCATCAGCGAAGAACCTTTCCTCAAAAACAGGATAGACTTCTTAAGTGACTTGAAATTAAGGGCTTCTTACGGTGAAATGGGAGACGATAGCGGTGGAGGTGATTATGCGCCTATATTTACTGCCTACAATCCTACCAATGACAGAGCATGGTATTATGGACAAGACGAGACTGCTTTAACCTCAGGTTTAAGCTATCCGGGGATTACCAATCCGAATCTAACATGGTATAGAACTAAACTATACAATTTGGCAATTGATTACAACTTATGGAAAAGTCTGTTATCCGGTACTTTTGAAATTTGGCAACGCGACCGTACCGGTTTGAAGGCAAAAAGGGTAGCGATTATACCCGGAACAGTGGGCGCTGACTTGCCTGATGAAAACTTGAACAGCGATCGTAACTATGGTTGGGAAATTGAGTTAAAACATCGCAACAAAGTAGGGAAAGTGAACTATTTTGTCAATGCGCAAATTTCAGCCACCCAAGGTCGGCGTATGAATTGGATAGAAAATCCGGCAAACAACTCTTATGATTACTGGCGTAACCGGAGCGACCACCGCAATACAAATATCTGGTGGACAAGAGAACAGGCAGGAATGTGGACCTCTTTGGAACAAATTCGGAATTCAACTATTCCGGTTAATCAAGACGCTTTACCGGGCGACTGGTATGGACGGGACTGGAACGGCGACGGCGTTGTCAACGACCAAGACGAATATCCTTATGCTTCTTACGGAATGCCGGTATTCAACTATGGTATCAACACCGGAGCCTCGTATAATAATTTCGACTTGGCTTTAAACTTTCAAGGAGCTTACGGCGTTTATGCCAGTTATGATGAGGTTTTTACGGAAGCTTTGCCTTTTGGAGGCGCCAACGCATTGGATCAGTGGATGGACAGATGGCATCCGGTTGATCCGATGGCAGATAAATGGGCGATGGATACCCAATGGATAGAGGGTTATTATCCGGTTACCGGCCGTAACGGACGCACCACACAGTCGAATAATGTAATAAATACCTCTTATCTTCGCTTAAAAACCTTGGAAATCGGTTATACGGTTCCTAAAGCAATATTGGCTAAAGCAGGTATCAAGAATCTGAGAATCTATGTGAGCGGCTACAATTTATTGACATTCTCGCCGTTGAGAAATGTTGACCCCGAACGCCCCGGACGATTTGGAGGAGCGAGTGATAATGCTACTAATTCTACTAATAATAGTGGTAGTATATCTTTCTACAACTATCCTATTAACAGAACTTATACCTTGGGTTTGAATCTTAAATTTTAAAAAAACAAGTATATGAAAATTAAATATATAATATTAACAGCAATAGCGGGTTTGTTTATGTCTGCCTGTCAAGATTTAAATACGGTACCTGTCGGACAATTAGGCGAGGCCGAATTATACACGGATGAATATGGCGCACAAGCATTGTTGACCCGCTTCTATAATTACTTGCCTATCGAAGATTTTGGTTTTTATGCCAATGAAAATTTCGGCAACGGAGGCAGCAACAATTGGGAAGCTTACAAAAATTCTTTGACTCAGGCATCCGGCGAAGTGGCGGACGACTGGGGAGGCGTTCAAACCAATGATAACCCCAAGTATTGGGAGTACGGCCGTGTTCGTGAAATAAATACTTTTATCACTATTTTTAAAACTCACCAAGCTGATTTTGAGGAAGCCAAATTCAATAATATTTTAGGCGAGGCGCATTTCTTGAGAGCATTTATTTATTTCGCCATGGTAAAACGTTACGGCGGAATACCTATTGTAACAGAAGTACAGGACCCTTTAGCGCCCTTGGAATCTCTTCAAACGCCTCGTGCTACGGAGTACGATTCATGGAAATTTATACACGATGATTTGCAATTTGCCATTGATAATCTGGCTGAAGAGCAAACAATGGCTAATAGAAAGCAACCCAATAGAGCAAACAAATACACAGCAGCCGCATTGATGTCGCGCGCCATGCTTTACGCCGGTACGATTGCCAAATATACGCAATACTTGGGATTGGACACGGATCCAGCCGTTGTCGGCGGTTTTGCAGGAATTTCTCCCGACAAAGCGAATGAATTCTTTCAATATGCTTACGATGCGGGTAATCTCATTATTAATTCGGGCAGATATGAACTCTACAAGAAGTATCCAGACGATTTGGCAACCAATTATGCCCAATTGTTTTTGGATAATACTTCAAGAGAAAATATTTTCGTGAAGATATTTGACGATCAGGTATCAGGCAACACCCGGTTGAGACATTGTTATGACGCCATGATGAGTCCGAATCCCGATATGGGTTCCGGCCCGGGCACCCATTGCAGTCCCACGCTGGAATTGATGTTGCTCTACGATTTTCCGGCCCTTACGGAAGCGCCCAATGGTTTAGATACGACTTATGCTCCTATTCGTTTCCCTGATAGAGAAACTTTTACCAAGGACAATATCAAAATTAGAAGCGGCGCTGACGGTACCATACATCAAGGTGCTGGTATTACCGTAGAACCACGTTTGCAAGGAACTGTTTACTTCCACGGCGATGAATTACGCGGCGCGAAGTTTGATATTCAACGCGGCGCTTTTTTGACCTATCCCAACACTTGGACGGCAGGAGCTTCCGGAAATGGCGAATCAGGCTGGGCTCCGGCCAACATACCCGTTGAAGCAAACCCGGACGGTACTTACAAAAGCGGCAATCGTATATTAGGTAAAAATGCCAATGAACGTACATATACCTTGCCTTCGGGAGAGGTAATCACTACGGCGGGAAGACATGGGATACATGACAACAACGGAAGTGAAAACAACACCTATACCGGTGTGTTTACTCGTAAATACGTTGACCCTGCTCTTCCGATAAGCCGTGCCGTGCTGTTCGGCAGTGAAACAGACTGGATTGTCTTCCGCTTGGGTGAAATTTATCTGAATGTAGCTGAAGCCGCTTACGAATTAGGCAAAAAGCAGGAAGCATTCGATAAGTATATTCAACCGATTCGCGAGCGTGCCGGCAGTATCAATGTCAATCCTTATAAAGGCGCTCCCGCAGATGTAAGTCAAAAGCCAATAATCGGTTATCCTATATACACTTTCTCAACGCCTTATGCAATTGATGAAAATCTGCAATTCATTCGCGATGAACGTCAACGCGAATTAGCCTTTGAAAATCATCGCTGGTGGGATATACGCCGGTGGAGAACTTGCAACCAGATTTTGGATCATTTCAGGCCAAGGGGATTGATGTGCTATTATGTTGCCGATACAAAAGATTGGGTATATTTGAATCATTTCCATAAGGGAGGCAAAGAGTATGACGCCAGAAATAAAAATATCTATTGGATGCCGATTCCTCAGGACGAAATCAACAAGAATCCAAATCTGTTGCCTAAAAATCCGCTTCGTTGATTTATTAACTAATATAAATAAAAAAATATGAAAAAAATATTTTATATAATCGCAGGAATGGCATTATTAGGCTATACTTCCTGTATGGAAATAGATAACTGGGATGCGCCGGATGCAAACATTCATGGAAGAGTAATAGATTCCTATACCGGTGAAAATCTGGTAATGGACAATAACGACTGGCAAATCCGCATCTGGGAAAGGTCTTGGGAACAGAAAAAAGGAATCGTTGCAAACCATCAAGATTTGCCGGTAAAAAACGACGGTACTTACAACAACAATAAATTGTTTGCAGGCGCCTACGATATGTTGCCTTATGATGGTCCGTTCTGGCCGGTTGTTGATACCATAAAGGGTGTTGTTTTTACAAAAAAAGGAACACAACAAGACTTTACGGTAACTCCTTACCTGCAAATCGTTGATTTTGAAACCAAGTTAGGCGAAATGGAATTTCAGGGAGAAAAAGGATGGCCTGCATTGACGATGAGATGCCGTATTAAAGCGCCCGTTCGCACAAATTTGCCCAATTTGTACGACGTTATGCCTTTCATCAGCATGTTGGCTAATTTTTGCGGAAATTCCAACAGAATTGATAGAGAAGAGTACAATAGAAATGCACGAGTTGAGGTTCGCAAATCGTGGGGACGAGAAATGCAAGAGCGTTTTGGTTTACCTGCCGATTCGGAAATCAGCGGTTGGTACGAAACCAAGCCGATGCCGTTAAAACACGGCTATACATACTATGTACGTATTGGCGCGAATGTAGATGTTTTAGGACGCAAATACAACTATTCTCCGATTGTCAAAATCGTAGTTCCGTAACCAATTGATGGTTAAATGTATTAAAATTATCCCCTTGTTTTGCAAATTCAGGGGGATAATTTAATTTATCTGTTCAGGATTATATTTTTATTATAACAAAAAACAAATTATTTACACATGAAAAACAACGTAAGGTATCTGTTTCTTTTTGTATTTATAGTGTGCGGCCTAACCTGCCGGGCGGAGAGCGCCAAAGACAAGTTTTCCAAAAATTCCAAGTATTATTTCGATGGCTCCATTTCGAGAGAAGTGTTGGAGAATTATTTGGAACGTGCCGTTACGGCCGGTTATTTTCTATGCCCCGGTACTCCGGAAGGTTATCAATTCCCTTACAGAGAAGACGATATCCGCATGCTGAAAAACATTGGCGCCAAATTTATCGGACGCTCTATTTACCGATGGAGCGAAGAAAGTAAACTCGGTGACCCCGAATTTTTGGCCTATGCCAAAAAAATAGTTGAAAGAATGCACAAATATGATCCTGAAATAATCTTTCAAGGATGCTTGTTTGAGCACGTAAGCGCCGACGCCAACAACCTGAAAATTCCGGCATGGGTTTTCAGAGCCTTCGGTCAGACTGTTGAAAATCGAAATTTCAGAGTAAACGACATGATAAAAAGAGCAGCCGGAGGCGAAACACTGATGGCCAGCCGTGGAGGAGGATCTCCCATCGTCAATAACCTCGAAACCAAAATGTGGTTTTATTTTCTCGCAAAAACCTACATTGATATCGGATGCGAAGCATTTCACCTCGGACAGGTAGGCATCATCGGACGCGACGACCCTGATAAAAAGCATTATTCCGAACTCTTAACCATGATTCGCAATTACGCAAAAAAGAATGCCCGCCGCCATTATGTGCTGATTGATGCACATACGCCCATGCGGGGATTCATCAAAAACGGAATAAGCCTGCTCGATTTTAATTCTTTTCCACTCAGAATCAAAGAAGTGGTTGACAAACCGATGGAAGGTATTCTGGAAGTGGGACACAGCGACGGACTTTACCAAAAAAGTCTCGGAGCCATTTCCCCAAGCGGATGGAAAGCCGAAAGTATGCCCTACCTCGTGGAATTTGACAATTTTGGAGTTAGCCGCAACTTGGGAGTCGCCAATCTGAACGACCATTTCTGCTGGGGATACGACGACATCACATGGTTTGCAGTTCAAACCGAAGAATACCGGAACAATTGGCTTCGCTATGCCTACAACTGGCTGAAAAAAACCGACCCCAACGGACATCTTCAAATGTGCGTTATCCGGATGATTTCGGGACCTACGGCAGCTGCCACGCTTCGTTCGTATTTTGCCAATACTAAAAGCGACGCCTGTCCCGTAGGTTTTTCCCAGGAAGAAACAATTAAAGATATTTGGCGAGCGCCCATTTCGA
>BNTV01000152.1 GCA_025996865.1 Bacteroidia bacterium | reverse complement strand
TACCAACTACTTCGTTGCCACTATCCACTTTTTGACTACCGGTACTTACCGAAGCCGATACCCATTTAAAGAATGCCTTAATGGTAGAACTGTCGGCTGTATCTAATTGTACCACAATTTCAGTAATTTGTTTTAGCACATTTGTATCGGCACCTTGTCCGGCTGCGCAGGCAACCACCATTCCAAACTTTCTTTTTTTGAATTCTGTAAGTCCTGATTGCCAACCGGAATCAGGATAACCATCTGTCATTAGAAAAACCAATGGTTTCCAGTCGCCTTTTACATCCGCAGTAGTTTTAGTTACTTCACTATCCACTTTTTGTGCAAGTAGTTTTAGTGCATCACCTAAGTTTGTACTGCCGCTGATTTGTAATGATGGCGCTTGAAACGCTGTAAGCTCAGTAAGCGGTATGATTTGCTTTGCGTCACTGCCAAACGTAATAACGCTCAAGTAGGCCGTTTCGAGTGCGTATGGGTCTTGTCTCAACGCACTCACCATTGTTTGCATACCATTTTCAACTGCTTGAATCGGCTCTCCTGACATAGAGCCTGAAATGTCTAATACTAAATAGACAGGTAATCTCCTTGCCATAATTTTTTATGTTTTAAGTTTACAAATACGATTTCGCGATTCGGGATATAGTTTCACATAGATTATTGTCTGAAGTAGCATCTCCAATAGCATGAAATTTCCAAACGCCATCTTTCTTATACAATTTGCCCATAATGATTGCCCGTTTGCCTGAATACTGAGTTTCTGCCGACACATTGTATGAAGCAAACACTTCTTTTACTTTTGTAGGCGTACCTTCATACATTCTGATTTTTGCATAAGGAATCTGCGAAAAATCTTCTTTTCCTACATTATTCAAGAAAAAGAAAATCTGCGAAACACTATTGTTCACTTTGGATAGATTAACCGTAATAATTTCGTTATCCAAACCGTCGTCGCCGCCTTTGTCACCTTCGAGGTCATCGCCCGAATGGTGTAAGGCTTTGTCATTGGTGTCCAATTTACCTTTTGGCAAACCATAACGTTGCAAAAATTCAGGTTTGTACAATGGCGAGTAAATATGGTCGAACAATTTGTTGTTGTCGTCAATCAAAACACAACTCAAATCCAAATCTACATCAATGATCTTTTTGCTTAATCCCAAGAATCCACCGGATGTTTCAATTGCGCCCCAATTCACACCCACACAAAATTCGGTGAGTTTGCTGCCGTCGGATTTTTCCAAATTTATCCGCTGACCTTTTTCCAATTTCTTTTCTAAATTTATTGCCATAATACACCTCCTTTTTTAATTGTACTTATTTAAATAATCTTCCAATCCGCCTTTTTGCCCAACTCCAACGGCTTCAAATTTCCATTCACCATTGCGTTTGTAAATTCTTCCAAACTCAACGGCTGTTTCAATCGAAAAATCTTCTTCCAATTCATATTTCAGAATTTCCTCGTTATTGTCGGGGTTGTAAATTCTCACAAAAGAATTACGCACCTGACCAAAGTTTTGATGGCGTTCTTCGGCTTTGTGAATGGTTACTACAATACAGATTTCCGCAACATTGGGGTTGATTTTTGACAAATCTACCTTAATGCTTTCGTCATCGCCATCACCCGCGCCCGTAAGATTGTCGCCGGTATGTTCCACTGCGCCGTCCGGAGATTTTAGGTTGTTGTAAAACACAAAATAGTCATCGGACAAACATTTTTTGTTTTCGCCGAGAATAAAAACCGAAGCATCAAGGTCAAAGTCCTGACCTGTACTTGACGAGTTGGCGTCCCAGCCTAACCCGATTACAAATTTGGGGAGAGAAAGCGTTGCGCGTCCTCCTTTTTCTAAATTAATTGCCATTTCTATATATATTAAAAGTTATTTACTGCCTGCTCGCCATTGCATATTCCAGCTATATGCTTTGTCGCAATCGCCATGTCCATTATGGAACGTTACAAGTTTTTTAACTGTCATTGAATTGCTATCAAACACAATCTCCGCAATCGCACAGAATTTTTGTGAACTATATTGTTTACCCATTTCGACAACAATTTCAGGATTGCCCGGAACTTTTACCGTAACCACGGCATTAGTTTCTGTCCATTTTGCCGCTCCTTCATAAATAAAACAATACACGATTATGCGTTTCAAATCAGATAATCCCTGTGGATTAATTAAAATATTCTCGCCATCACCGGCGCTACCTGAACGGTCATCGCCACTATGCCAAATCCATGGTTTTTGAGCATAACTTCCCTGCTTCGAAACTTGATTTTTCGTACCGCCATTTCCATGAGCGAACTGCAAACCATCAATACACGATTTACTACTATCTTTCAATTCGTACCATACACCCAAATCAAGGTCAACTGCGTTACTTGTCAATTTAGCCCACAACCCTGCTCTCTGAGTCCAATTCAGATTGATAACAATTTCTTTTGAAATATTATCACCTCCTTTAGACAAGTCAATTTTATGACTGTCTCCCTGCTTTTCAAGGGTAATTTTGTTTAGATTGATTGCCATAATCGTAGAATTTATGCGTATTTATTTACAAAATATTGTAACCCACCTTTATAACCGATTCCCATTGCTTCAAACTTCCATTCATCGCCTCTTTTATATAGGCGACCGAACTCAACGGCGGTTTCTACTGAAAAATCTTCATCTAATTCGTACTTGGCAATTTCCTCATTTGTTTGAGCATTGTAAATACGGATAAATGAGTTGCGCACCTGTCCGAAGTTTTGCCTGCGAGTTTCGTAATCGTGGATGGTTACTGTAAATACAATCTCTTGTATTTCCGATGGTACTTTTGTCAAGTCAACCACCAAAGTTTCGTCGTCTCCATCACTACTGCCACCAGTCGTGTCATCACCTGTGCTTCGGACACCAAACAATCCGTCAATGCAACCTTTTTTCTCGCAATCATCGCCTTGGTGACCTCTTCCACAAAGATTGTTGTAAAACACAAAAAATTCTTCTTTCGGAAGTTTTTTGTTTGCACCCAGCATAAAAGCCGATGCATCAAGGTCAAAATCATACCCTGTACCTTCGTTTGGGTCCCAGCCCAAGCCGACCCCTACTTTTGACAGCCCAATTTCTATGCGCTGTCCTTTTGTTAAATTAATTGCCATAATTAGTTATTTTAATCCCTTTAATTTGATATTGTTTATAATAATTCTCTAATAATACACTTCACATTTAGATACAAAACAGCGGAAAACAAAGCTCTTTTAATTGGATTCTATTATACTTTTGTTTTCTGTTGCTGTGCTCTGCTGTAATTTTCTTCAGTACCTCTTCTTGTTTAGAGGTGGTACTGTAATGGAAAACATCAGACTACAAATATACTAAAATTTTTATTGTCAAGACATGACGGATTTGATATTTTTTTAACAAAAACAAATTTTATCCATGAAATATTTTCTTAATTATTTGTGTATTAATCTGTTTTAATGGTTGTTTTAAAATAAAGTATAGAAAAACTGATAGATAGTTTTTAAGTGACTTATTTTTGAGGAATTGGCATTTTGATTGTCGATTCTTGATAATTAATTTTAAAAACATGTTAATAAATATGAAAAAATAAAGAAATTATTATCTGTATTTTATTTATAATAAGATAGTTATTGATTTTTGATATTATAGTACCACCTCTAAACAAGAAGTGGTCTTTTCATTTTAAAGCAATAATTTCCGCATTGGCTTTATCAATAATGGATTGGTCTAAAGAAGTCAGATATATTCGGGTAGTGTTTTCATTTTCATGTCCCATACTCTCGCTGATAATTTCTATTGAAACGCCTTTGTGATGCGCCAAAGTCGCCCAAGAATGTCGTGCAACATACGAACTCAAGGATTTTTCCAATTCCAATAGTTTGGATATGCGTTTCAGACGTTTGTTATATGTCCTTAAATGGCTGATATGATTGTAATTCTCCTTGTTGTAAATCGGTAACAGATAATTATCTACTGTCTGTTCCTTGTAACAGTCAATGATTTCTTTCATACATTTTTCTATCTTGACTGTCAGGTTCTGTTTCGTTTTACTGCGAGAATAAGTGATATATCCATTTTTTATATTGATTTGCTGTAGATTTGCCATATCAACAAACGACATTCCCCGCATATAAAAACTAAACATAAACATGTCCCTTGCCAATTCCAATTCCTTTTGACCGGAAAAACCCCTGTTTTTCAACTGAATAATTATTTTTTCATTTACCGCTCGTTTAATGGTTTTATCAACCCCTGTGTAAATTTCCCGGAAAGGATGTTTCTGTGTGGTTAATCCCTTTTTAACTGCCTGATTATAAATTGCTCTTAATGCACGCATATAACAAGAAATGCTATTCTTTATCATTCCGGTATTTTTCAAGTAAGCTTCGTAACATAGCAATAACTCATTGTCAATTTTATCTATTGCAATATCTTGCCCGATACGGAAACGGGAAAAACTTCGTTTGGCTGTAGCATAAATAGAAGCTGTTTTTTTGCGATTTTTGACATTCATGTTCTTAATCTGGTACTCAACAAAAGGAAAAAGATTTCCATTGAAAGAACGATTGATATAGTAATCCGTTAACTCATCTAATGTATAATCGCCTTTTTTGTTGAGCATTTCGACCAATTCCCGGATTTGTTTGATTTCTTCTCTTAATCCGGTTTTAATGGATTGCAAATAATTTTGTCTTTCAATATCAGCATCGTTTAATTTAACAGATGTGTATTGAGCATTCCACTCCGAAGCATAGAGCCGAAATCTGGTAGTGATTAATTTGATTTTTCGATTGCGTATCAATTGAAAATACAATACACCTTCTTTGTTTTTGATAGTTGAATTTCTGAATTTTAATTTTATGGATGTTGTCATAGTTTGTTTTATATAGAATAATATTTTCTTGTAACGCTACTTATAATGGAAAGAAAAATAAGGCAAGTTTTTTTCCAAAGCTTAATGCTTCAAAATGTACTGAAAAGGGTGGGGGACTTTAAAAGCAAAAATCCTGATTTCATTGAAAATCAGGATTTTACTTTATTTTGCTTCAATTTTTTGTGACCCCGACAGGATTCAAACCTGTAACCTTCTGATCCGTAGTCAGATGCTCTATTCAGTTGAGCCACGGGGCCATTTACTTATTTATTTCCCTATTGCGGGTGCAAATGTAGCGCATTTTTTTGAATCCGCCAAATATTTTAACCGGTTTTATGGAATAAATTTTGGACTAAAAATTAAGTAGCCGATATTCAATCCGAAATTCCAGTTATTTCTCGGGAAACTGTAATGATTTGCGAATAAACCGATCGACATAAACGGTAATTGCGCTACCAGACTTATTTCGCCCAAATACGCCGGATGAGTAAATAAACCACCGTTAGAGGCTTTTTTATCCTTATTTCTTAAAGGATAAATGGGGAAAAATCCATGAAAATCACCGCGTGCGTGGATGGTGTTATTTATTTTCCATATCGGAACGATTCCGCCGGCCAGAAACTGATTAGCCCTAAATGCTTCGTTAAAAACAATTTGACTGTGTAGGGTAGGGGTGTAGGCCGGAGCTTGGAGCACCGATGCCGTATAGTTATTCAGGAAATTCTTACTTGACACAACTCCTTGAAGCTTATATCCCCAATTAAATTTTGAATTTATTGTGTGTAAATTATATAAAGATGCATCTAACTGAATCCATGACTGATAGGGGCTTTCTTTGGGTTGAAGTTGGGTCCCTTTTGCCGGTGTATAAGTTTCTCTTCCGGATATATATTGGGCAAAAACATGATGATCGTGTCCATATATAGGATATTGTTTAGCATCCTGTGAATTTTTCCTGTAAAAAATGCCGAAAGAAAACAACTTGTAAGTGCTTTTATCGAATTTGTTTTCAGTATAAACTTTGTCTTGATAATACCTGTCTTCCAAAATTCCATATCCTGATACAAAATCCATTCTCGCTTTATTAACAAAAGGAAGCCCCAAGCCCAATTTTCCATACGTTTCGTATTGATGGATAAACGTGGATACATCCGTATCTATGAAAAGTTTTTCACTTTCATAATATTTTCTGTAGTTATGGACAATTTGTCCCGTAATATCGAGTGGAATGGTTCCCTGTAATTCTATTTTTCCTGTTAAAGATACGCCATTATAAGTATTTCCTACCTGCATATCCAAATTAAGGCTGGAGGAAAAACTCGTCAAGCTCTGATATCCCAATCCCAAATATAACTGGTTGGCACTCATTGAAGAAACATTACCTCCAAAAGCAATCATAATTTCATTTTTGATTTGTATATCCAAATATAAATCGAAAGTTTTTGACTCCGAATTCCAAACGGCATGTGGTATTATTTCCTTTATTTTGGGATTGGACAGCAAACGGAAATAGGATTTCTTAAAATCTTCAATCGTAAAATTATCATTATAATCGCGACGAATTTGACTTTCGATATATGATTCTTGTTCCTCATTCATTCCCGAAATGTATATCTTATTGAAAATCAATGAAGGAAGCTTGGCTTTATAGTCGTTTCTTTTTTGTTGGAGTTCCGCCGAAGACATTCTTCGATTGATTTTCATTTTAATGGAATCGGCCATTTTTGAAGCAGCCTCATAACCCATATCGAAAAGTGTTTGGGATTTGTAGAAATCCAGTAAATTAATATCGTCCAACGTAAAATCCAGAATCACTCCTTCGTCCGGACTGATTCTGTAATAAGGTCTTTGCATAACCATATTTTCCAACAGGTCGTACAAATTCATTTCCGCCATTGATTTGGCTTTTTTCCCGGTAACGATTGAGCCGATAATAAAATCAGGATGAAATGTCTGTTTCATCGGATTCACCGGAAAATTATCGTAAATGCCTCCATCAAAAAGCGGTACACTATCCATGTATATCGGCTTGAATACCAAGGGAAAAGTCATGGAAGCCCTTACGGCATCGCCCAAATCTCCATTTCTGAAAAAAACAGGTTCTTTGTGAAAAACATCGGAAGCCACACACAAAAAAGGTACGAAAAGATTGTTAAAATCACCGCCACATTGGGCGTTTGCTTGCGCATACAGTTGCATAAACGCTTGATTCATTTGAATCGGATTAACCAGATTGTTGGGCAAAATCGACTGGCTAATTTTAAGAGAATCAAGAGGAACCATAAATTTTACAAAATCAGGCTTATCCGGACTTTTCCTGAAATAATATTGATATTCTTCTTCAACTTTGCCGGTTTGCCAATAATAAAAATTTTCCGACAAAAATAAATCAAGTATTTCATCCGGAGAATAGCCCGAAGCATATAAACTTCCTACGATGGCGCCAATGGAAGTTCCTGTTATGTAATCAATAGGAATATCATTATCTTCCAATGCTTTAATAATTCCAATGTGGACAGCGCCTTTGGCGCCGCCGCCACTTAATACCAAACCGACTTTCTGGGAATAAGCCGATTCAAATAACGCCAATAAAATTATTAAAATAAAAAAACGTATTCTGCACATAATTTTTCAAATTTACAACAAAAGTAAGAATTTTTATTTATAAAATTGTATCTTTGTTTTATAAAACTTTTGGATTGCTTCAAGCTATCGCTTTCGCAATGACGCAGTAATACAAAAAATGAATATAATTACTATTATGTTAAATAGAATATTCTGATTATGGCAAAAAAGACTGTTTTCGTATGTTCCCAATGTGGTAACGACTCCCCTAAATGGCTTGGCAAATGCCCTGTTTGTGGTGAATGGAATACTTATGTCGAAGAAGTTATATCTACAAAAAATTCCGAGCGACAAGTTTCAGGATTAAGCAATTATGATACTCAGAAAGCAAAACCGATTTTACTTCGACAAATTGATACCGGCGGAGAAATCCGTATGGATTTAAGCGACGGCGAATTGAATCGTGTCCTGGGTGGCGGACTTGTTCCCGGATCAATGGTTTTGATTGGCGGAGAACCGGGTATCGGAAAATCGACTTTGGTACTGCAAACGGTCTTAAAATTAAAGAATTACAAAACGCTTTATGTTTCCGGTGAAGAAAGCGCACGACAACTGAAACTTCGTGCGGATCGCCTTGGAACAGAGCATGAAAACCTTTATATCCTTTGCGAAACCAATCTGGAACAGATTTTTACAAATATTAACAACTTAAAACCTGATTTATTGATTGTAGATTCAATACAAACAGTTTATACAGAACGGGTTGAATCAAGTCCGGGAAGTGTTACCCAAGTCCGGGAGTCGGCAGCTTCCCTGTTGAAATTTGCTAAAGAAACAAGCACCCCTATCCTACTCATCGGCCATATTAATAAGGAAGGCAGCATTGCGGGACCCAAAGTGTTGGAACACATTGTAGATACCGTTTTGCAATTCGAGGGCGATCAACATTATATGTATCGCATTTTGCGAAATATCAAAAACCGTTTTGGTTCTACCGCTGAATTAGGTATTTACGAAATGCGACAGGATGGTTTGCGGGAAGTCAGCAATCCTTCGGAATTGCTTTTGACTCAGAATCATGAAGGTCTGAGTGGTGCAGCAATTGCAGCTGCGGTAGAAGGAATTCGTCCGTTTTTGATTGAAACACAGGCGCTTGTCAGTACAGCAGCTTACGGAACGCCCCAACGTTCCGCAACCGGTTTTGATATTCGCCGGATGAATATGTTGTTGGCCGTTTTAGAAAAAAGAGCGGGATTCAAATTGATACAGAAAGATGTTTTCCTCAATATTGCAGGCGGATTGCGAGTCAATGATCCTGCAATGGATTTGTCGGTGATTTCGGCGATTCTCTCTTCCAGCCTTGATATTGCGATTGAACGGGAAATTTGCATGTCGGGCGAAGTCGGACTTTCAGGAGAAATCCGTCCGGTTAATCGCATTGAACAACGGATTTTGGAAGCAGAGAAATTGGGTTTCAAGAAAATTCTGATTCCTCAGAATAATCTGAAAAATAAAAACACATCTAACATCGAAATTGTGTCGATAAAGAAGGTAGAAGAAGCTTTTCGGGAATTATTCGGTTAATCGGTATAATGCTTACCTGCCCACTCAATAACGATTTTACCTTGCCTTAAACTTTCTTGTACAATTCGATAACTCGGATTTCCGTCGTAACCCAAGGTTTTGTGTAAACTTTCGTAAGCGGCAAGCAAAGGGGTGCACATTTTACGGTCTTTTTTAGCCATCGCTGTTCCATAGTCGTTAAAATCGGGACGTTGCCCTTTTTTCAGATTTTCACGTACTTTCAATACGGCTTCCAATGCGACAAGCACTCCATTCCAAGCCGTATTTCCGGCCATTTTCACATACTTTGGATCCATATAATAACTGCCTTCTTTTCCGGCTTTTTCCGAAAGAATTGTTCTGGCATTTTCCAGATAGCGCTCCGCCTCTCTGATAGGATGGTTTTGAATTTTTGACATAAAATGATTAATAAATTACAGTTAATTTTTATATTTTGCAAAATTAGGTTATTCTTTATATTTTTCCAAATAATCCAAGAAAAAATTTACTGCATATTCCCAATTATTTCCTGCACTGATTTGAATCCCTGTCGATTCAAATAATCCTCAATTCCATCAACGATTTTAGTCGAAACGGCAGGATCAATAAAATTGTAAGTTCCTATTTGAACAGCAGTTGCCCCTGCCAATATAAACTCAATTGCATCTTTCCAATTGGCTATTCCACCCAATCCGATAACAGGAATTTTCACGGCTTTTGCGGTCTGCCAAACCATTCGTAAAGCAATAGGTTTTACGCAAGGCCCCGATAATCCTCCGGTTATTGTCGATAATACCGGCCGTCTTTTTTCCGCATCAATGGCCATGCCAAGCAAAGTATTGATGAGCGATACGGAATCAGCGCCTTCCGCTTCGGAAGTCGTGAGGGCAATCCGGAAAGTTTATCGTAAGTTATTAATAGTCAAATTATCTCCGAATGTAACGGATATTACGGAAATTGCCCGGGTCGTCGAAGCGGAAGG
>BNTV01000151.1 GCA_025996865.1 Bacteroidia bacterium | reverse complement strand
GTGTGGAAAAAACCGGCTTTCTTTCTGGCGCATCCGCGCGCGATTGCCGCTTTTGAAAGAGAATGTACCTGGCGCGGTGTTCCCCCTGTAACAACTCATGTTTTTGGCGTTCCAATCATTACCTGGCGCGGGGTTCCGGTAATTCCCAGCGATAAAGTGGAAATTCAGGGACAATATCTGACAAATCGCGGCGTAGGCACAACCAGCATTATTTTGGTTCGCACCGGCGAAGAGGAACAAGGCGTAGTCGGACTTCATCAAGCCGGTATCCCCGGAGAAATCGCTCCCAGCCTTTCGGCACGTCTGATGGGTTTGGATAAATTTGCGGTAGCCAGCTATTTGCTGACCAAATATTTCTCATTAGCTTCTTTAACGGACGATGCCATTGCTGTTCTCGAAAACGTAGAAGTCGGTTATTACCACGATTACAACAATCGTAAAACAACACTGAAATGAGCCTGCATGATACTATTGATTTAAGCAGTGTTTTCGCCTCATTTCAAGGCTTGCAGGCTTCGCTTTCCAAGCCGGAACTTTCCGGCGTTTTACCGGAAGCGGAGAAATTACCGGGATTTTTCTTCGGGGAAGGCGATTCCCCCAACGATACTTCCCGCCTGCATTCGGCAGCCCAAAGCGAGTTTGCCGATACCAATTATTCGCAATATTCCTTTTTGAGAGATCAACCCATCACTTATAATGGCAGAGAAACTTTTGATGTACAGGCGATTCGCAAGGATTTTCCGATTTTTAACCAGAAAATCAATGGAAAAGAGTTGATTTGGTTCGATAATGCGGCAACTACGCAAAAGCCCCAACAGGTAATCGACGCAATCAAGCATTATTACGAACACGACAATTCAAATATCCACCGGGCAGCGCATACGCTTGCAGCTCGTTCCACCGACCAGTACGAAGGCGCGCGGGAAAAAGTCAAAGACTTCATCCATGCGTCTTCTTCCGAAGAAATTCTTTTCGTCCGGGGAACAACCGAAGGAATCAATCTCGTCACACAAACTTATGGCCGGAAATTCATCCGGCCCGGCGACGAGATTATTGTTTCTACGCTTGATCATCACGCGAATATTGTGCCCTGGCAACAATTGGCAAAAGAGAAAAACGCTCATTTACTGGCAATTCCGATCAATGATAAAGGTGAAGTTATCCTCGAAGAATATGAACGACTGTTAAGTCCACGCACGAAAATCGTTTCCTTCGGACAGGTTAATAACACGTTCGGAACAATTTCCCCTGCAAAAACCATGATTGACATGGCGAAACGCTATGGCGCCAGGGTATTGATCGACGGAGCGCAATCCATTGCGCATACTGCCGTTGATGTGCAGGATTTGGATGTGGATTTCTTTGTATTTTCCGGACATAAAATCTACGCACCCAACGGAATCGGTGTAGTTTACGGTAAAAAGGAACTTCTGGAACTGATGCCCCCTTGGCAAAGCGGGGGAAATATGATTAAAGATGTGACTTTCGAAGAAACCGTTTTCAATGTTCCGCCCCACAAATTTGAAGCCGGAACGCCTAACATCGCTGATGCCATCGGATTAGGCGCTGCCTTGGATTACGTGAGCCGAACCGGTATTCACAACATTGAAAAATACGAACATTACCTGACAGAGTACGCCCGTAAGGAATTGGGACAAATAGAAGGCATCCGGTTGATTGGCAATCCCCGCGAACGAATAAGCGTAGTTTCTTTTATTATTCCGGGAATTTCTACGCCTGAAGTGGGAAAAGCGCTTGATTTGGAAGGAATTGCTTTGAGAGCAGGACACCATTGCGCTCAACCGGCTTTGCGCAGATTGGGTGTTGAAGCGACCGTTCGTCCTTCGTTTGCATTTTATAATACAACAGCAGAAATAGACCGATTGGTTGTAGCCGTCAACAACATCTTGCGGTCAACATTCTCATAGACGCGAAAATTATTGTATTTTTGTATCTCAAAAACGAATAAAATGGAATTTACAGAAGATCAAATAAGCAGATACAGCCGCCACATCTTGCTTCAAGACGTAGGAGTGGACGGTCAGGAAAAAATAAGCAACGGTAAGGTATTGGTAGTCGGAGCCGGCGGTTTGGGTTCTCCGGTCGCTCTGTACCTTGCGGCGGCAGGTGTAGGAACTATCGGGTTGATTGACGGCGATGTGGTTGATTTAAGTAACCTTCAACGCCAAATCATCCATTTCACTGCCGATGTAAACAAACCGAAAGTACTTTCGGCCAAGGAAAAAATCAATCAGTTAAACCCTGATGTAAAAGTAGTTACCTACTATGAACTTTTGACTTCGGAAAATGCTTTCGATATTATCAAAGACTACGATTTCATCGTGGACGGAACCGATAATTTTCCCGTCAAATTTCTGATTAACGATGCTTGCGTATTGGCCGGCAAACCGTTTTCGCACGGAGGCATTTTGCGGTTTGAAGGGCAAACAATGACCTACTTACCCGGTTCAGCCTGCTATCGGTGTTTGTTTCACGCTCCGCCCCCTACGGGGGCTGTTCCCACTTGTTCGCAGGCAGGCGTTTTGGGCGCCATTGCAGGCATGTTAGGTACGATTCAGGTGGCAGAAGCCTTGAAATTTCTGACGGGAGTCGGCGAATTATTGACGGATAAACTCCTGTCATTCAATGCGAAGACCATGCAATTCCGAACCATTAAAACGAAACGTTCGGAACATTGTCCCGTCTGTGGCCCGCATCCGGTAATAACGGAATTAATTGATTATGAACAAGCGGCGTGTGAATTGAAAATTAAGAATTAAAAATTGAGAATTGAGAATTATGAGCGAAGAGAAACAAACAAAGAAATTATCCATTATTTCATTCAGTGGGGATTTCGATAAATTGACGGCCGTATTTACCTTGGCGACAGGAGCCGCCGCTGTCGGATACGAAGTGAATCTGTTTTTCACTTTTTGGGGATTGGATGCAATTAAAATCAAACAAGGGCGTTCTCCGGTCGGTAAAGGATTCTTGCCCAAAGTGTTTGGCCTTATGATGGGCGGATTGAAAGCCGCTCCGGTAAGCCGCCTCAATTTTTGGGGTATCAGTCCGAAAATCTTCCGTTTTCTGATGAAAAAGAACAACGTAGCAACCTTGGAAGAATTGGTAGATGCCGCTAAGGAATTGGGTATCAATTTTTACGCCTGCGAAATGGCTATGCACATTTTGGGAATTGGGAAAAGCGACCTCATTCCGGAAGTGAAAGAAATATTAGGCGTCGCGTCTTTCCTGAAACTTTCCGAAGGAGGACAAACATTGTTTATTTGATTATGGTTTACGATTTAGATGTAACACGAGAACATTGTCCGATGACATTTGTCAAGACCACAATAGCATTGAACAAACTCCAACCGGTAGATGACTTGAATGTTAAAGTGACAGAAGCCGAACCGCTCGAAAATGTGCCGAAAAGTGCAACGGAGCAAGGTTATACTGTTTTGTCCGTGAAAAAAACGGATATAGCGGGAGTTTATAATATTGAAATAGAAAAATAATTTTTACCGTACGCAAATAAATATTCTTAGAATCGTTATCTTTGCACCCAAATTAAGAAACACAAATCATTCATAAAGAATATGGCAGACGATAAAAAAATTATTTTTTCCATGGTAGGCGTGAACAAAACATTTCCGCCTCACAAACAAGTCCTTAAAAACATTTATTTATCATTTTATTACGGCGCTAAAATCGGAATCATCGGTTTGAACGGCTCCGGTAAATCGACTTTGTTGAAAATCATCGCCGGAATCGAAAAAGAGTACCAGGGTGAGGTTGTCTTTTCTCCCGGATATTCAGTGGGTTACCTGGAACAAGACCCCAAACTGGACGATACAAAAACCGTCAAAGAAATAGTGCAGGAAGGCGTACAGGAAATCATGGATATTCTGAAAGAGTACGAATCTATCAATGAAAAATTCGGTCTGCCGGAATATTACGAAGACGCTGAAAAGATGGACAAACTTTTTGCCCGTCAAGCCGAATTACAAGATAAAATCGACGCGACCGACGCCTGGAACATCGACAGCAAGCTCGAACGAGCTATGGATGCGCTACGCTGTCCTCCTGAAGATCAAATAGTCGGAACGCTTTCCGGAGGAGAACGCCGTCGCATCGCCCTCTGCCGTTTACTGCTGCAACAACCGGATATTCTCTTGTTGGACGAACCGACCAACCATTTGGACGCCGAATCCATCGACTGGTTGGAACAACATTTACAACAATACGCCGGAACGGTTATCTGCATCACCCACGACCGTTATTTCTTAGACCATGTAGCGGGTTGGATTCTCGAATTAGACCGCGGCGAAGGAATCCCTTGGAAAGGAAATTATACTTCCTGGCTGGAACAAAAAACCACCCGGATGGCGCAGGAAGAAAAACAAGCCAGCAAACGCCGCAAAACTTTGGAGCGGGAACTGGAATGGTCGCGAATGGCGCCCAAAGCCCGTCAAGCCAAAGGAAAAGCCCGTCTAAATTCATACGAACAACTTTTGAATCAAGACATTAAAGAGCGGGAAGAAAAATTGGAAATCTTCATTCCCAATGGTCCCCGTTTGGGAAACAAAGTCATCGAATCGATTCATGTATCCAAGGCTTACGGCGATAAATTGCTTTACGCCGATTTGAATTTCATGCTTCCGCCCAACGGGATTGTCGGAATTATCGGGCCTAATGGTGCCGGAAAAACGACACTTTTCCGGCTGATTATGGGTTTGGAAAAACAGGATAAAGGCAGTTTTGAAGTCGGGGAAACGGTAAAAATCGGTTATGTCGATCAAAGCCACACGGATATTGATCCTGAAAAAACGGTCTTTCAGGTAGTTTCGGGAGGTACGGAATTTATTCGCGTCGGCGGAAAAGAAGTCAATTCCCGCGCCTATTTGGGACGTTTTAATTTCAGCGGCGCCGATCAGGAAAAGAAATGCGGCGTACTTTCAGGCGGGGAAAGAAACCGTTTGCATTTGGCGCTCACTTTGAAATCAGAGGCCAACGTACTTCTGCTCGATGAACCTACCAACGATATAGATGTGAATACTTTACGCGCGTTGGAAGAAGGTTTGGAAAATTTTGCCGGCTGTGCGGTGGTTATTTCCCACGACCGCTGGTTTTTAGACCGGATTTGTACGCATATCCTTGCTTTTGAAGGCGATTCGGAAGTGTTCTTCTTTGAAGGTTCTTATTCGGAATACGAGGAAAACAAAAAGCAACGTTTGGGATATGTGGAACCCAAGCGGATACGTTACCGGAAGTTGATGGAGTGATTTACCCCTCGATCCACTTCCGCGCATTTACAAACGCCTCTATCCAGGGCGTAATTTCATTATTTTTGCGTCCATCCGGGTAATACGCACACTGCCAAGGAAATATCGCTCTTTCAGGATGAGGCATCATCGCCAAATGCCGGCCGTCTTTGGAGCAAATTCCCGCTACGGCATAATCCGAACCGTTCGGATTGCCCGGATAGGCGTCGTAAGTATATTTGGCAACGACAGGATATTTCTTTTCGTCCAAAGGCAAAGAGAATTTACCTTCTCCGTGAGCTACCCAAATGCCTAATTTGCTGCCGGCAAGAGAGCCAAGCATTACAGATTTATTTTTAGGTATGGTTAATGAAATAAATTCCGATTCAAATTTATGAGAATCGTTGTGCAACATTCGCGGTTGGATTTTGTGCTTGGGAACAATCAGGTTCAAGGCTATCATCAATTGGCAACCGTTGCATATACCCAAACTCAGTGTATCGGGACGGGCATAAAATTTATCCAATGTTTCTTTCGCTTTTTCATTGTACAGCAGGCCTCCCGCCCAACCTTTCGCCGAACCCAACACATCGGAATTGGAAAATCCGCCGCAGAAAACGAGCATGTTGATATCTTCCAAAGTTTCCCTGCCCGAAACCAAATCGGTTGTGTGAACGTCTTTTACATCAAAGCCGGCCAAATAAAGCGCATAAGCCATTTCGCGATCTCCGTTGGTTCCCTTTTCGCGGACAATGGCTGCCTTGATTCCGGACGGACGACGGTCGAAACTCAAACCGTATTCTGCCAAAGCGCCGCTGAATTTTTTAGGAAACCTGATTTGCAAAGGTTGTTGCTTGTAATTGAGGAAACGTTCCTTGGCGCATTTTTCTCCGCTTTGAAGACGGTCTAAAAGATAAGATGAAATATACCAGATGTCGCGCATGTAATCAATCCCAAAATGGTACTTAGCTTCCTCTTTGGAAAGCAGGATATGCCGTTCTACGCTTGGTTTCCCGATTTTGGCAAAGCCGATTTCGTTGGCATTCAGGATATTTTCGACGGTTTGTTTGTCTTCAACCTGAATCAATATACCCGGATTTTCGCTAAACAATATTTTTATCAAGTCCTTTTCTTTCAGTTTGTCCAAATTGATTTCCAAACCGCCTTCCGTATTTCCGAAAGTCATTTCCAAGAGAGCGGTAATCATTCCTCCGGCCGAAATGTCGTGGCCGGCAAGAATCAATTCTTTATCAATCAGTTCCTGAATGGTGTTGAATGCGGTTTTGAAATATTCGGCGTCCGTAACGGTAGGCGCTTCGTCGCCCAAACGGTTCAGGGACTGGGCGAAAGCCGAGCCGCCCAACTTGAATGTATCGAACGAAAAATCAATGTAATAAAGTGTAGAGCGTTGATTATTAACCAATACCGGAGAAACGATTTTGCGAATATCCGAAACTTCCGCTCCGGCGGAAATAATGACTGTTCCCGGCGAAAAGACTTTTTCTTCACCGTATTTTTGAGTCATGGACAACGAATCTTTTCCTGTCGGGATATTGATTCCCAAATCGCAAGCGAAATTGGAACAGGCTTCGACTGCTTCGTACAAACGGGCGTCTTCACCGGGGTTTTTGCCGGGCCACATCCAGTTGGCGCTCAACGAAACACTTGCCATTTTTTCTTTCAAAGGAGCAAAAACGATATTGGTAAGCGCTTCTGCGATAGCCAAAATCGAACCGGCAGCCGGGTTAATCAGACCGGCTTGGGGTGCGTGGCCAATCGAAGTGGCCATTCCCGATTTTCCCCGGTAATCCAAAGTAACTGAGCCTAAATCGCTCAAAGGCAATTGTATTTCACCTTGGCATTGTTGGCGGGCGATTTTTCCGGTGACTGAGCGGTCCACTTTGTTGGTCAACCAATCCTTACAAGCCACCGATTCCAATTGCAGTACATTTTCCAGGTACTCGTTGATGTTTTTAATATCGTACCGGATGGGATTAAAATGTTCTTCGATAGTCAGGTCGTTCATTATCGTGCGCGGCGGTTTTCCAAAAAAATCAGCCAGTTGCATGTCCAAAGGTTTTTGACCGTCGGCTTGCTCGAATACCAAACGATCGTCACCGGTAGTTTCTCCGACAGCATACATAGGAGCGCGTTCACGTTCAGCGATTTTACGTACACGTTCGATGTCTTCTTTTTTCAGTAGCAAGCCCATTCTTTCCTGGCTTTCGTTTCCGATAATCTCCTTGGCCGACAGGGTAGGGTCGCCGATGGGTAATTTCGACATGTCGATTTTTCCACCCGTCGATTCCACCAATTCCGAGAGGCAGTTGAGATGTCCTCCGGCTCCGTGGTCATGAATGGATACGATGGGATTATCACCCGATTCTGCAAGCGCGCGGATGACATTTGAAACTCGTTTTTGCATTTCGGGATTGGCGCGTTGAACTGCATTCAGCTCAATTCCGCTGTTGTATTCTCCTGTAGCAACCGACGATACGGCGCCGCCACCCATTCCGATGCGGTAATTGTCTCCACCCAAAACCACTACTTTTTCACCGACTTCGGGTTCACCTTTCAGTGCGTCCCGTTTGTTGGCGAAGCCTACGCCGCCGGCGAGCATAATTACTTTATCGTAAGCGAATTTCTTGCGGTTTTCTTCGTGTTCAAAAGTCAAAAGCGAACCGCAGATTAACGGTTGTCCGAATTTATTTCCGAAATCGGAAGCTCCGTTTGAGGCTTTAATCAAGATTTGGGCAGGTGTTTGATAGAGCCATTTTCTTGGCGGCATGGCATTTTCCCATTCCCGGTCTTCTTCGGTGCGTGGATAAGAAGTCATGTAAACGGCTGTTCCTGCGATGGGTAAAGATGCTTTTCCGCCGCCCAGCCGGTCGCGGATTTCGCCGCCCGTGCCGGTTGAAGCGCCGTTGAAAGGTTCGACGGTAGTTGGGAAATTATGGGTTTCTGCTTTCAGCGAGAGAACGGTTTCTATCTTTTTTACGGAAAAATAATCCGGCATATCGGCCGATTGAGGGGCAAATTGTTCGATAACGGGGCCTGCGTTAAAAGCCACATTGTCTTTGTAAGCCGAGACTAATTGATTGGGATTCACCTGAGATGTTTTGCGGATCAGGTTGAAAAGCGTAGATTCTTTTTCCACTCCGTCGATGATGAAAATGCCGTTGAAAATTTTGTGCCGGCAATGTTCGGAATTGACTTGTGAAAATCCGAATACTTCGCTGTCGGAGAGTTTCCGGCCCAATTTTTCACTGACGCGGTTGAGATAATCAATTTCTTCCGGACTTAAAGCCAAGCCTTCCTGTTGATTATAAACCGCTATGTCGTCGATAGATACGATGGCTTCCGGTTTTTTATTAATGGTGAAAACATCTTGACCGATTCCGTTGTAAAGGCGTTGAAGCATAGGGTCATATCCGGCATTTTTATCAGGAACAATCAAAAATTCCTCTATCCGGCTGATGCCTTCGAGTCCCATGTTTTGGGTGATTTCAACGGCATTGGTGCTCCAGGGAGTAACCATTTCTCGTCGAGGTCCCACCAAAAACAAATCTATGTTTTTTTTAGGTAATAACTCGGCGTCATCAAAAAGCCAAACTAATTTCTTACAATCTATCTTTGAAAGTTTTACCGATGTCTCAACAACGATAATCGAATTTGTGCCGTTTTTAAAAAAAAGAATCATTGATTTATAGAAATTTTTGGTTACAAAGATACGTGATAAAAATGAAATTTCAAAAATATATGCGTCCCTGCATTATTTCCAACCTAATTTTTGTAATTTCACGAAAAAATTATAATTTTGCGATATATTTGACGCATTTGATATGAACAAAGACTTGCGAGTCCGTTGGGATTCGGTACAAAAACTACTTGTGGAAGCGGGAGGTGGCGCTTGTTTGATTTCTACCAATGTAAATATCTATTATCTTACAGAGCAAATATTTACGGGTTTTCTGTATCTCCCGGAGGAAGGTAAGCCGGTTTATTTTGTTCAACGACCTTTGGATTTTAACGATGAACAGGTGATTTTTATCCGCAAGCCGGAAGATATTCCCGATTTACTCAAAGAAAGAAATATTCCTCTGCCCGAAAACCTTTTTCTGGAAGAAGATCAAATTTCTTACAGCGAGTTTGTTCGCTTGAAAAAAGTTTTTAATCCTGCACATACGGGAAATGCAAGCCCCATCTTGCGGCAAGCGCGCATGGTTAAAACCCCTTGGGAAATTGAACAATTCCGTATTTCCGCCGTGAAACATGCGGAAGCCTATCGTGAAATCCCATCCGTTTTCCGGAAAGGAATGACGGATATCGAATTTCAAATCGAAATCGAACGGACTATCGGCAAATGTTACTGTCGGAATCAATTGCCAATCAGGAAATTCCGGATAAATTCTTTGATTGTCAACTGTAACGGTAAACCGGTCTGATTCATAATCCAGGAAAATTTTACTGTTTCCGATTGCTTTCGAAGGGGTAGCAACGGATTCAAATACAACTCCGCCGGTTCCTTCGTGGAATCCATAAACTCCCACATTAGACCTTGTCTGTATGGTACGCGCCTGTTTACTTAAAAAATAATCATAAGACAAATCAATGATATCTAATGTCTGTTGCCCGTATGTCATCGTTGAACAAAGCAAAAAGAGAACAAGCATATTTAGCTTGGAATAAAAACACTTGAAATGCATCATTTGAAAAGTAATTTTATTGTTATTTGTAATTCTTAATCTGTGAGTTTGATTATATCTTCCTCAAAAACAGTTAGTTTTTCTATACCGGAATCCGTGATAAGATAGGTATTTTCATTTCCTACCGCACCGATTCCCGGTAATACAAACTTAGGTTCGTATGCAAAAACCATGCCCGGTTGTAAGGTGTCTTTCGAACGCCCCATCAGGACAGGTAATTCGTTGATTTCTATTCCGATGCCGTGGCCGACAAATTTAGCTTGTTGTACCGTTCCCATAAAATTAGCGGTAAATCCCTCGTTTTTAACCATTTGAACCGACCATTCGAAAATCTCGGAGCAACTTGTTCCCGGACCAACTTTTTCCATCAGATGCGTGTGCATGTCTATCGAAAGCCCATGCGCCCGGTAAGCTTCTTCGGGAAGTTCGCCGAAAGCGAAAACGCGCGTCATGTCAGAGAGATAAGCGGTAAAATT
>BNTV01000150.1 GCA_025996865.1 Bacteroidia bacterium | reverse complement strand
CAAACGATATTTGTTATCTTTAGAACCCGACCGTTTTTTGAATCGGTTTCATTTGAATGCAGGGCTTCCCGTTAAAGGAGCAATTTACGGTGGATGGGAAAGCAAGCAAGTTAGCGGATTTTCTTTGGGTCATTATCTTTCGGCTATGGCGATGCTTTATGCAACAACGGATGATACAGAGATAAAAACGAAAATTGATTACTCTATTAACGAATTGAAACGTTGCCAGGATGCCCGTGGCACCGGTTATGTGGGAGGGATTCCGAATGAAGACCAATTATGGAATGAGATTGCTGCCGGTGATATTCGTAAAAGATATGGTTATGGTTATTTAAACGATGTTTGGGTGCCTTGGTACACACAGCATAAATTGTTTGCAGGTCTCTTGGATGTTTATCTTTATACCGGTAATGAACAGGCAAAAACAATTGTTGTAAACATGGCAAATTGGATTTGCGAGAAGTTCAAGAATCTAACAGAGACACAATGGCAACTCATGCTTTCTTGTGAATTTGGAGGAATGAATGATGTTCTTTACAATCTGTATGCGCTTACGGGAGAAAGCAAGTATCTCCAAATGGCGGAAAAGTTTTATCATCACGCAGTCTTAGACCCATTGGAGGCTTCACAAGATCAATTAGTTGGTTTACATGCCAATACACAAGTTCCTAAAGTCATCGGAATATCACGTAATTATGAACTCTCCGGATCAAAGAGAGACAGTACAATTGCAAATTTCTTTTGGGAAACGGTAGTCCACGACCATTCGTACTGCATCGGAGGACTGACTAATCACGAACATTTTCATCAACCTCATGATTTATCCGAGCAACTATCGAATCAAACAGCGGAAACCTGCATTACCTACAACATGCTGAAACTGACCCGGCATCTTTTTGCACACAAAGCGGATGCCAAGTATATGGATTATTACGAAAAAGCGCTCTATAACCATATTCTGGCTTCGCAAAACCCCAACAACGGTATGATATGCTATTATGTACCCTTGGTTCCGGGTGGGAAGAAGCAGTTTTCGGCCCCAGACGATTTTTGGTGCTGCGTGGGTACCGGTATGGAAAATCATGTGAAATACGGCGAAGAAATTTATTCTTATGGCGAAAATAATGAATTGTATGTCAATTTGTTTATTGCTTCCGAACTGGATTGGAAAGCAATAAACATGAAGGTCAGACAAGAGACCAACTTTCCCAACTCCGATCAATCGCAACTTAAAATCACTTGTTCCGCTCCACAAAAAGCGACTTTAAAGATTCGTTATCCTTCGTGGGTAGCATCAGGATTTGCAGTTAAAATCAACGGAAAGAAACAAATTATCACCGGTGTTCCAGGATCGTATATAGCCATTAACCGTAAATGGAAAAATGGAGACATAGTAGAAATAAACCTGCCAAAAACACTGTGGAAAGAGGCTCTTTTGGGTGATAAACATAAAACAGCTTTTTTCTACGGCCCGCTTGTGCTGGCAGGAGATATTCAACCCGGCAAAACGTCGCCCGTTTTTCTTAACAACAATACTCCTTTGCCCGAATGGATAATACGGGAAAACGACAATACGCTTGCATTTCATACAAAAGACGGCTTTCCTTACAACATCAATTTAGCACCGTTTTATCAAAAATATGAAACGAATTACACAGTTTATTTCGATTGTTTCACACCTAAAAAATGGGTGGAAATAAAAGACGAATATATAAAAGAGCAGGAAATACAATTGGAAATAAAACGCTCAACGCTCGATTATTTTCGCCCCAACGAACAGCAACAGGAAATAGACCACAACTTTAGTGCGACAAATCTGGGTAGAGGTAGAATCTTTACAAGGCAATGGTGCGACGCCGGTAATGGTGGCTATCTTTCTATCGATATGAAAGTAAACCCTGATTTACCTGTTTTTTTACGATTGACCTACTGGGGTGATGATGGTGGAAATCGACAATTTGACATACTGATAGACGATGAGGTAATCGCATCCGAACAATTGACGGGAGGTATTCATCCCAATGCTTTCTTTGAAATAAGTTATCCCATTCCACTTCACCTGACAAAAGGCAACAACAAGGTTACAGTCAAATTGCAAGCTAAACCAAATAACACAGCCGGAAGTATTTTCGGTGCCCGTATGTACGTCCAGGACGCCAATACGCCCATTGGTCGATGAATGTAACCGCTTGGGACTTAAATTCGGGTTTTTTCTTACCTTTGTACACATTATGAAAGCATCTTTTTTGAGTATAAAAAACAGTTTATTCGTACTTTTGGTAAGCAGTTGCATCCTGTCTTGCAACCATAAGCCGGCAAGTCTTTTGGTTGAAGCTGAAAATTTCTCTACCAAAGGCGGCTGGGTAGTTGATCAACAATTTATGGATTTGATGGGATCGCCCTATCTGAATGACACCTGCGATTTATGACCGATATATAGAGATTATAGTAACTGCATTATCAAGTGCAAAGTTAAAAATAAATAAATGCAAACGCAACTTTATGTTTGAAATTTTCATGCTTTACCGGGTGTACGACAAATTTCCCAATTAGTGTTTAACGATTATCGGTAGATGTCTCCATGCGCCTCCTCGTTCCTCGTTGGCTTAGTACCAATGACGTATTTATACAACACGTTGATTTTTAACGATAATGCGTCATCCATTTTTATCTAAAATATTTTATAGGAACTCGACGGTAAAACGTTGAGATGTGAGTGGAGGGGGAAGAAACGGCGGCTTCGCCGCCGTTTCTTCCCCCTCCTTTCCTCTTTTGCAGCCGCGTCATGTCGACCGAGCGCAGCGAGTGGAGACATCTCCTGATAATCGTTAAACACTAATTGGGAAATTTGTCGTACACCCCCGGCAACAAGATATTTTTTTATTTAAAAATTAAGTTGTAAATTTGTCGATGAAAATGTAAAATAATTTCATGAATAATGATTATGGAAACAAAGATAAAAAAAAACAGTAGAAAATCCGAAAAACTAACTGAAGCTACGAAACAAAAGCCAAAGTCGAAATTTACCTTATGGAGAGAGCAATATACTTGGCTTTTCTATGCAGAATAAAAAACAAATTATTATCGTATGAAATCAAAAGAAATCGCAAAAAACTTATTCTACGTCGGCGTAAACGATCGCCAAAAAGCGCTTTTTGAAAACTTATGGCCTCTACCGTCCGGCGTATCCTATAATTCCTATTTAATTCTCGACGAAAAAAACGTATTGGTTGATACGGTGGACGTTTGTTATTCGGATATTTTCCTGAAAAAAATTGCGGAAATATTGGACGGCCGTTCATTGGATTATCTGATAGTCAATCACATGGAGCCTGACCATTCCGGCAGCATCCGCTTGTTGCGCCAACGCTATCCCGATGTGAAAATCGTCGGAAATGCAAAAACTTTCGATATGCTGAAAGGTTACCACGGGATAACGGACGGACTTCACGAAGTGAAAGACAATGACACGCTCAACATCGGAAGTCGAGCGCTGAGTTTTCATACAGCGCCGATGGTTCACTGGATAGAAGTAATGTTCACTTACGACCCCAAAGAAAAAACACTTTTCTCTGCCGATGCTTTCGGTACTTTCGGTGCGCTCAACGGCGGAATCATTGATAAAGACATGAATATCAACCCGTATCGGGAAGAAATCATTCGTTACTATGCCAATATTATCGGAAAATATGGCAGCGCAGTCCAAAAAGCGCTGCAAAAAATAGCGAAATTGGATATTCAGACCATCTGCTCCACACACGGGCCGGTATGGCGACAGCATCTGTCTGAGGCTGTTGCTTTGTACGACCGCATGAGTCGCTACGAAGGTGAAGAAGGCGTTACAATCGTTTACGGAAGCATGTACGGAAACACCGAACAAATGGCTGACGTCGTTGCCTATTCCTTGGCTGAGAACGGAATAAAAAATATTGCCGTACACAACGTCAGCAAAAACCACGCTTCTTACATACTCGCCGATATTTTCAAATATAAAGGCCTGATTATAGGCAGTCCGACTTACAGCAACCAGCTCTATCCCGAAATAGAGTCCATTTTAAGCAAGATAGGAATACGGGAAGTGAAAGACCGCTTGTTCGGATATTTCGGTTCGTTTTCCTGGGCGGGAGTAGCTGTAAAAAAATTGTCCGCATTCCCGGAGCAAATGAATTGGGAGGTTGTCGCTCCTCCGGTTGAACAAAGACAAGGACTTTTGTCAGAGTCGTATGAAGGATTATGGGCATTAGGTAAAGCGATGGCCGACGCGCTCGTCGGCAGAAAATAAAGTTTATGCGAATATAATTGCATGCAAACCAAATTATTCTTTTTTGTTTTGTTATTTTTGTGCTTTACAACCATTTACGCACAAAAAACTCCGCTCGAAATGAAATATAAAGCCTGGGGGCTTCATGCGCTCAGGCAGTATCCTTTTTCTCAAAATGCGGACGACATTGTCGGCAAATTGATTGCACGGGATTCTTCCGGTTTTTACATTCAAAAACCCTATCGTTTTCACAAAACTTCATTGGATTTGGTTCTCAATGCCCGGTTTCTTGAAGAATGTCTGCAACCTGCAACTTCTGCCGATGCTGTTTTTTACAAATACATTCTCAAATATTATGGTTCGTGGTTGAAATATGGACGTCCCATTGACAACAAACCAACCGATTGGGATTTGACTCTTTTCTTGGCGCAAGAGTATAAAAACAAATATCAGAATACGGATTCCATGAGCAATATATTCAATTTTATCAACGCAGAGAATTTGTCTTATTTGCTCAATGAATGGACGGGAGATATCAATCTCTCGAAAAACAAAAATGAAGTGCTGTCTGTTTTCATCAAAAGTCCGCTCGCCAAAAATGCGAAGAAGAGCTATCGGTATTATTTGTCCGGAATGGAAGAAATCGACAGTATTCCCGTTTACGAAATCGCCTTTTTTTCAAAGAAACCGGTAGATAATACGTTCGAAGGCTATTTATACGTATCGGTCAAAGATTTTTCTTTGGTAAAAGCCGAGTTCACCATGAATTATTTCGCCCACCACAAAGGCATGAACGAAATGCTGTTTACGCATACACCCTCGAAAAAAGAAAATTTGTTTTACCTTGGCAACGACAGTAAGGTTGGGCTGCTGTTGAACAGAACCGAAATCCAGTCCGGGCAAATCTGGGATTCTTTTCCGCCCTTGGCATTAACTCCTTCCGAACAGGAAATTTCCGGACTGATTGAAGAGTCTCTTCACACACGCGCTTACCGGAATCTGCAAAAAACAGGATTACTTTTGTTGACCGACAAAATCGGAATTGCCGGCGACAAATTAGAAATCGGACCTTTAAGCCATACACTCTATTACAACGAATTGGAAGGCCTTCGGCTGAGAATCGGCGGAAACACGACTTGGAAACTCAACCGGCATGTATTGGCCGGAGGTTATCTGGCCTACGGATTCCGGGACAAACAACTGAAATACAGAGGAGATATGTGGTATTCGTACAACAGAGGCGATCAACTTCATTTCACTTATGTGCAAGATTTGAATCTTCCGGGATACGATCTTTTGGCCGACAATCGAGACCAATTCTTCTACTTATTTTCCCATTCGGGAATAAGAAGTATGTCCCTTCAAAAAATTGCACAAGTAAATTATGAAAAAAATTTCCTTCGGCATTTTTCCGCGGAATTGGGCGCTAAATATATCTACGAAAACTCATTAGGGAAAATTCAATCTTATCCGTCCATTCGGAATACCGAGTTAGGATTTTCGATTCGTTACGCCCCGTATGAAAAATTCGTCAAACTTCGAAATGACCGCCTTATTTTTCAAAACGCCGATTTCGACCTGAGTGTGAATTACCGGAGAGGTATAAAAGGAATTTTTGATTCATACTACAATTATAATATTACCGGTTTCAGCATTTACAAAAAACTCTATTTCCCGTTCCGTATCGGGCATACGGATATTCGTTTTTCGGGCGGAAAAGTTTGGGATCGCGTACCTTTTCCTATTTTGTTTATTCCGGCCGGAAATCAAGGATATATCTTTTATAAAGAAGACTATAACCTGATGAATTACTATGAATTTGTGACCGACAGATACCTGGCCGGTAATCTCGGACTTACCTTTAACTGGTCGCCCGTCAAAATCGTTTATTCCAAAAGTAGCATAAGGACAAACCTCGGATTAAAAACCATATACGGACCTTTGTCCGACAACAATAATCCGCAATTGCATCCCGAATTATTTGCTTTCAGCAACGGAATCAGAGCCTTGGGAAAAGATCCCTATACGGAAGTAAGTATCGGGTTGGACAATATTCTCCGGTTTTTACGGATTGATTATGTGCAAAGATTGCATTATCAGCGTCGAAAATCAATTTTTTTCTCTATATTTCTTGATATTTAAGCAATAAATTATACCTTTGCTTCTCAAAAACACACTAAATTTATAAAATATGAAAAAGGTATTATTGTTCAGCATCTTATGCTCGGTAATGTTATTCTGTTCATTCACAGAAAGTAAAGAAGTTCAAGAAGAACCATTGACCATCGTTGCAACTATAACGATGAAGCCGGAATACAAGGCGGAAATATTAAAAGCCGTGAAAACCGTAGTGGACGCCACCCGCAAAGAACCGGGCAATATCTTCTACGACGTATTTGAAGACGTAAAAGATCCGTTGAAATTGACTTTTATCGAAACATGGAAGTCGCAAAGCGCCATTGATTCACATAATAATAGCGCTCATTTCAAGGCATTTGTAAAGGCTGTGGAAGGAAAAGCTACTTTGGAAGCAAATATTTTAAGACAGAAATTTTGAGGAAATTATATTTTAAAACCAAACAAGGATTAGATATTATGTGAGTTTATAAAATGTAGTCCGAGTATAGTTTTAAAATCCTTTTCATTATGCGAAATTAAGATAAAATCATTGATAAGAGCAGTAGCTGTAATTATTGCGTCTGGTAATTTGATTTTATTCATTACGCATTTGTGTAAGTTCTTGTTGTAATTCGTCAACACGTTCAGATGGAAGGCAACCGGTAAAACGCTCTGATAATTTTTGTTTTTTGTGCTGAGGTACAACATTGTACTTAATAATTTTAAGTACATTCATACGTTCCAAATTCTGCAAAAAACTATATGCAACTTCATTTTCTATTTCAACAACTACTGTATTCATAAACAGTTTAATATAAATTTTACACAAAGATAATATATTTTTCTTTCATCGCAAAATCAATTTTTTTTCGTACCTTTGCGCCCTGTTTTTAAATAGGTAAAAAATGCAAAAGATACGAAATATAGCGATTATCGCTCATGTCGATCATGGGAAAACAACCTTGGTCGATAAGATGTTGCTTGCCGGAAAATTATTCCGCGACGACAAAACCGAGTTAGACCAATTCCTTGACAGCAATGATTTGGAACGCGAACGTGGAATCACCATTTTGGCTAAAAACGTTTCCATCAACTATAAAGATTACAAAATCAACATCATTGATACGCCGGGACATGCTGATTTCGGCGGAGAAGTGGAACGGGTTTTGAACATGGCCGACGGCGTTCTCCTTTTGGTGGATGCTTTTGAAGGCCCCATGCCTCAAACCCGGTTTGTCTTGCAAAAGGCCATCGCTTTGGGATTGAAACCGGTCGTAGTAATCAATAAAGTTGATAAACCCAATTGTCGCCCCGAAGAAGTGCAGGAAATGGTCTTCGACCTGATGTTTGCTTTGGATGCCAGCGAAGAACAATTGGACTTCGCCACCGTTTACGGTTCAGCCAAACAAGGCTGGATGTCGGACGACTGGGAAAAACCTTCCGAAAATATTCAACCGCTGCTTGACGCCATTATCGAACATATTCCCGAACCGGAAGTTTTGGAAGGAACGCCTCAGATGCAAATTACCTCTCTGGATTATTCCAATTACGTGGGAAGAATTGCCGTAGGCCGCATCCATCGCGGAGAACTGCGCGAAGGAATGGACGTTGCGCTTTGCAAAAGAGATGGGAATATTGTAAAATCCCGCATCAAAGAATTGGACGTTTTCGAAGGATTGGGACGCACCAAAGTCTCGTCCGTCCAATCGGGAGACATTTGCGCCATCGTCGGAATCGAAGGCTTTGAAATCGGCGATACCATAGCGGATATCAACGATCCCGAACCTTTGGCTCCTATCGCGATTGATGAACCGACGATGTCTATGCTCTTCACGATCAACGATTCTCCGTTCTTCGGAAAAGACGGCAAATACGTGACTTCCCGTCACATTTACGAACGGCTGATGCGTGAATTGGACAAAAACTTGGCCATGCGCGTCGAACCTTCCGATTCGGCTGACGCTTGGATTGTGTATGGCCGTGGCGTTTTGCACTTATCCATACTGATAGAAACCATGCGGCGTGAAGGATACGAATTGCAAGTCGGCCAACCGCAAGTAATTATCAAAGAAAAAAGCGGCGTCAAATATGAGCCGGTGGAACAATTAACCATTAATCTTCCCGAAGAATCCTCCAGCAAAATCATTGATATGGTAACCAAACGAAAAGGTGAAATGCAATCCATGGAAAGAAAAAACGACCGGATTCACCTCGAATTTACCATTCCTTCCCGCGGAATCATCGGGTTGACAAACAACGTTTTAACCGCTTCGGCCGGAGAAGCCATCATGGCGCATCGCTTCTTGGAATACCAACCTTGGAAAGGTGAAATTGAAAAGCGTCAAAACGGTTCAATCATTGCTATGGAAACCGGAAACGCTTTTGCATACGCCTTGGATAAACTGCAAGACCGAGGCCGTTTTTTCATCGAGCCGCAAACCGATGTCTATGCAGGACAAATTGTCGGTGAACATACCAAAGAAGGGGATTTGGTGGTAAACGTCACCAAATCAAAAAAACTGACGAATGTTCGCGCTTCCGGAAGCGACGATAAAGCGCACCTTACTCCCCCTGTTATTTTCAGTCTTGAGCAAGCGCTGGAATACATCAAAGAAGACGAATATGTCGAATTAACACCCCTTGCGATAAGGCTTCGCAAAATTGTGCTGGATGAGAATGAAAGGAAACGGATTAAAATAAGGAATGCATAGAGAACCGGATAAATAAAAACAGATAGCGTTACCGTACAAACTTCTCGCTAATCAATTTTTTCAACTGCCTCAAAAAAAGTTTGGACGGCTTTTCATTCAAAAACGACTCGATATGCCGTTTCTTTTTGTCTTCAAATATATCGTGAATATCAATGAGAATGCCTGTTTCCTCAACATCGCCAAAACCTTCGTTAACGGCAGTTCCGAAAACACGCATGCTGGGCGAAAGATTCATATAAGCGCTTACCAATGGCGGAATATTAATGTTGTATTTCCGGACTTCGGTGTTCAGGATTTTATAATCTTCTTTGTAATATTTGCCGTTAAACAAGGTTTCCATTTTCGCAAAATCCATATCGGTTTCTAAAGAATGCACCGGGCTTACCAACCGGTCCGGATCCCTGAAATATTTATCCAGAAAATACAAAATCATGTCTCGCGCATTGGAATTGTACGTATTGTACATGGTCATTTTCCCGAAAAAATAACGAATATTGGGATCAATCACCGACAAAGCGCCTAATCCGTCCCACAAATTATCGAGGGCGAATAATCCTTTGGAGCCGTATTTGGATGATTGATAATCCAATGAAACAAAAGAACGTCCCAATTCCACCATATTGGGAACATATTTATCGATAAAATATTGGGAAAAATGAAAAAGTTCAGCCGTTGCAATGTTATCGGGTTGTCCGTTTTTGTCGAAAGTCAGTTCATTGCCCCACCGGAAACGGTAACCGCCTAAAATTTCTTCTGCCGAAGGATCCCATACAATCAATTGCCGGTAAGGAACTTCCATTGTATCAAACTCATCGATATCCGTTGATTTTCCTGTTCCGCCGCCATAGTAACGGAAAGCAGCTTCGCGCAACCGGCCGACTTCAAGCATTAAATTCGGAGCGGTATGTGCTGAAAACAAGTAGATTTCGTTCCCGGACTTATTTGTTTTGCGGAATAATTTATCTTCCGTCAATTCGGATTTAAGAATCTCTTTATCTATTTTTGGAATCACTTCTTCCATATTTAAGCATTTCTAACAGTATTATAAACAATCTGTTTAACCCAATCCGCCCATTGTTGCGGACTTTTCGTCGAATCAAACGTTTGCCGGGAGATGGGCTTTCCAAAGTGTATCGTGAAAGTAGAGCCTTTCGCTTTGAACAGTTCACGGGACAAAAGCAACATTTCCAAATTGAATTTGATGCCTAATGTTTTTCGAACATTGGCCAGATTGTAAAACAAATTGGAATTTTTCCCTTCAAAATAAACCGGAACGATATCCCGGTTGTATTCTGTGGCCTTGACAATAAACATCTTCTTCCATTCCAGATCACAGATTACACCCTTGTTTTTACGGGAACACAAGCCGGCCGGAAAAGTTATGATTTGGACTCCGGTGACCAAATCATAACTTTTCC
>BNTV01000149.1 GCA_025996865.1 Bacteroidia bacterium | reverse complement strand
ATTTTTAGTTTTATTGATCTTTTCAAAATCGAATGAAAAAGAAAATTAAAAAAACAACCGTATTTTTCTTCGCAATAATCCCCTTGGCTATTGTTATCCGGATCGCTATCGGCGAACTTTGTAAAGTGCCGTCCGAAAGTATGGAGCCAACCATTCCCGCCGGTTCGTGGTTGTGGATAGATAAATTTTCGTATGGCGGACGATTGCCGGAACGCTGGGCGGATATTCCTCTGACGATAATCGGGACAATTCGCACGACAGCCGGTTCTTTGGCTGGATACCGGAGAAACTTATTGTAGGAAAGATAAATAAGAACTAATTAGTGTCTGTCCGAAAACACCCTTTTTTCAAAAGTGATTGTTAAAATTTGTAAATAATCCGACCCGATTTCGTTAGTCGTCTATATGATACACATCTTTTGTTATGGTTCGCAACGCCTTAGCCTTTTTTGGGTGTACGAACCATTTGTCAATAATGTTGTTTTTCAGCACCTCAATTTAATATTTAGCCTTTTCACGCTTGTCTAATACTTTTTTTTTCATAACTTTGTACTTTATTTTATGTGAATAATAAAATAGCAAAACGGACCCAATAACAGAAATCTAAATTTTATTGCACCATGAAACGAATGTTTGTTTTTTGTTTATTCGCGGGAATTTTACTAACGGGCTGTCAGGAAAAAGCCTCTGTCGATATTACCCGCTTGAGTTGTGAGAATCTGATTGATCCGCAAGGAATTGATTGCGTTGCACCCCGTCTTGGATGGGAAATACAAAGCGACGGAAGAGGAGTGCTGCAAAAGTCCTACCGTATTTTGGTAGCAAGTTCGCTGGAAAAGCTGAATGTGGATGAAGGCGACCTCTGGGATTCGAAGGAAGTGAAGTCTGACGAGACGGTATTTATCCTGTATTCAGGAAAAAAGTTGGAAAGCCGCGCCACCTGCTTCTGGAAGGTGCAGGTAACCACCAATAAAGGCAAATCGGGATGGAGCCAACCTGCTTCATGGACGATGGGCTTGACGGAATCGTCCGACTGGAAAGCGCAATGGACGGGATTGGACAAATCGTTTGCCGGCGATGTGACGGAGGGAAAGACCCGTTTGTCGGCAAGATATTTTCGAAAAGAGTTTGACGCCGCCCAACAACCGGTCAAGGCTACGGTTTACATCTCCGGCCTGGGACTTTATAAACTGTATATCAACGGAAAGAAAACAGGCGGGGAACAGGAGCTGGCTCCCACTCCTACCGATTATACCCGATCGGTGAAATACAATACTTTTGATGTAACCGGCGAGATCGTTCAAGGCGTAAACGCTATCGCCACCACACTCGGCAACGGCAGATATTTCTCGTTCCGTCAGCCCGGCGCCCGTCATTTCGGTTTCCCCAAGATGATTCTTCAATTGGAATTAACTTATGCCGACGGAACTGTGCAGACCGTCCTCAGCGACAACTCGTGGAAAGTAACCGCCGACGGCCCTGTCCGCACCAACAGCGAATATGATGGAGAAGAATACGACGCCCGCAAGGAACTGACCGGCTGGAATACCGCCGGCTTCGATGACAGCGCCTGGCAACAGGCCGAATTGGTGCAGGCTCCGGGCGGAAAGCTCGAAGCACAACTCAACCGCAATATCAAAGTGATGGAAACCATTCATCCCAAGGGAATAAAAGAGATTAAGCCCGGTACGTATATCCTCGATATGGGTCAAAACATGGTGGGGTGGGTTACCATGAAAGTAAAGGGACAAACAGGCAAGCAAGTGAAACTCCGTTTTGCGGAAGCGTTGAAAGAAGACGGCAACCTGTATATGGACAATCTCCGCGGCGCCTTGGTTACCGACCTTTATACACTCAAAGGTGCGGAAACCGAAATATTTGAACCTTCGTTTATCTATCACGGCTTTCGTTACATGGAAATTACCGGTTATCCGGGCGTTCCGCAAACAAGCGATTTTGAAGGAAAAGTAATCTACGACGATGTTGAAACCACCGGACAGTTTGAAACATCCGACGCGACAATCAACCAAATATACAAGAATGCCTATTGGGGTATAAGGGGTAATTACCGTGGAATGCCGACCGACTGTCCGCAACGCGACGAACGCATGGGCTGGTTGGGCGACCGGGCGGTAGGCTCGCAGGGCGAAAGTTTTGTGTTCGGAATTAATAATCTGTATGCCAAATGGTTGGATGATATTGAACAATCGCAACGCGAAGACGGAAGCATTCCGGATGTCGCCCCAAATTATTGGGAGATTTATAGCGACAATATGACCTGGCCGGGCGCTTATGTGATCATTGCCAATATGTTGTACGAACAGTTCGGCAACAAAGAACCGATTGTGAAGCATTACGAATCCATGAAGAAATGGATAGATTATATACGTAATAAATATGTGACGGACAATATCATGCCCAAAGACACCTACGGCGACTGGTGTATGCCCCCCGAATCTCCCGAACTGATTCACTCGCAAGATCCGGCTCGCAAAACAGATGCGGCTGTGTTGGGAACGACATTCTATTACCGTATTTTGTCCCTCTTGGAACATTTCGCAAGCCTTCAAGGCAAAACCGGCGATGCCCAAGCCTTTGCCAATGAAGCCGCCGCAGTAAAAGAAGCATACAATAAAAAGTTTTTCAATGCGGAAACAGCACAATACAGCAACAATACCGTTACCGCCAATTTACTGTCGCTTTGTTATGGCATGACGCCCGAAGGCACGGAAGACAAGGTGTTTGCCAATATCGTCAATAAAACCGAAAACGATTTCAACAGCCATGTAAGTACGGGATTGGTCGGTATTCAATGGTTGATGCGCGGTCTGTCGGAACATGGACGCGCCGACCTGGCCTATAAAATCGCAACCAATCGCGACTATCCGAGTTGGGGCTACATGATAGAAAATGACGCTACCACCATCTGGGAACTCTGGAACGGCAACACAGCCGACCCCGGTATGAACTCTCACAACCATGTGATGCTGCTGGGCGACCTCATTGTGTGGTACTACGAGTATTTGGCTGGCATCCAAAACACAGCCGGAAGTTACGGATTCAAACACATCACGATGAAACCCTATCCTGTTGACGGACTGGATTATGTAACCGCATCTTACCGCTCAATACGCGGCGAAATAAAAAGCGCCTGGAAAAAGCAGGATGGTCATTTTCTCTGGGATATTACGATTCCGGCCAATACGACTGCCACCGTTTACATTCCCGCCTCCAAAGGCAAGCAGGTAAATGAAAGCGGACAAAAAGCCTCGTCGGCAAAAGGAGTAAAGTTTGTGAAAACAGAAGGAGATTACGTCGTATATGAAGTAGGATCGGGAACTTATAGTTTCTCGGCGATGTAATTATGAACATCGTTCCTTCACTTTTAAGATGTATCCCTTTTTCTTCAAAGATTCGATAGATAACAATTCATCTTCACTTAGAATATTCCGGAGATATGTAATTTGAACATTGAGAGCCAGCGAATTGGAATAGCTGATGTGCCCCCAAACTTTATCAAGAATAAAATCCCTTTCCACAATAGAGTTAAGGTGTTGAACCAAAATCATCAATATATCAGCCAATCTTAATGATAATTTTCGTATATTTCCGTTGTGTTCGACACAACATAGTGAATGATTAAAAATGGTGTCGCCGAGTTTGAATATTTTTTCCTCCACTTGATTATCCGGCTTATTTTCAAACCGTTCTTTCATTTTTGCAATCAACTCTTCAGGATAGAACGGTTTGGGAATATAATCATTCCCTTTCAAACTGAAACCTTTTAACCGGTCGGATTTTTCCGTTCTGTCCGTCAAAAAAAACAGGAGGACATTTTTATTGCAATTGCGAATTTTCCGAGCCAATTCAAAGCCGTCCATTATGGGCATATTGACATCTAATAGAATTAAATCCGGTTGAATAGACTGGAAACATTCCCATCCTGTCATACCGTTTTCCGCATAAGTTACGTCATCAAATTCCTGTTCCAGAAAACGTTTTAAAAACATGGAATTTTTGAAATCATCATCCACCAACAGAATTTTTTTCTTTTTCATGCGAAAATAATTTAATAATTTGAAAATTTAATAATTTTCATTCTCTTTGGCGTTTACTAAACATGTATGTTTCATGTGATTAATTTGTTTTTTGGTATTTCAATAACAAATTTGCTTCCTTTTCCCAATGTACTTTGCAAAGATATGTTTCCTTTGTGTGCAATAACCAATAATTTAACATAGCTCAATCCCAATCCGATTCCGGGAATATCCTTTCCTGCAACATCCGCGCTGCGAAAAAATTTATCGAAGACATAATTACATTCCGCCTCGGATATTCCCAAACCGTTGTCCGAAACTTCCAACCGGTATTTATCATCTACGGAACGGCACTCAATCCGGATGACGGTTTGTCCTTCCGAATACTTAACGGCATTTTCCAATAGATTGCAAAAAATGTTCCCGATGTGCATTTTATCGGCTGTAATCTCAAAAGCGTCATCTTCAAAAACTATTTTTATATCAATGATTCTGTCGCTCGGAAGAGTTTGTTTTTCAATACAATGTTCAACTAATCCTTTAAGGTTGAACGTGGATAAATTCAACGGAATATTCTCCAAGTCGTCAACCGTCACATCTCTAAGTTTTGAAAAGTAGGAAGAAAGATTGTCTAATTCATTGTGTGAGTTCAGCAGTATTTCTTCTTTCATTTCCTTATCTTGCATCATTTTATCATTTTTCATGAATGAAACGCACAATTTGAGTGCGGTAATGGGTCGTTTCAATTCGTGAATCATTGTATGGGTAAAATTTTTTCTCAATTCTTCAATGCGTTGTTGTCTGAAAATGGTATTAATCTGATATATCATACAGAATATCAGCAAAAAAGAGAAAATAACCGAACAGATAAAGGACAGTAATATTTTTTCAAATATTGTCAGAATACTTAAGCGGTATAATACCCTGAATTGCTGTTTCTGCAGGATATTGAAAGGATAAGTTACTTCTAATGTGGGATAAAAAATAGATGTGTGATTGATTCTATCCGGATTCCATACCATCGAATCGGTCGTTTCGATTTGGATTAAAGCCGGAGTAAGGCCGTTAATGCAAAGTAGCGAATCAAATCGTTCGGTCGTAAAAGGGCATTTTTCATGGATGAAAAACCGGTCGAGTGCGTCGTACACATCAAGTTTGTGATTGGGAGCGTCTATTGCGAATTGATTTTTTATTATTTCTTTTCCCGATTTGTACAGGGAATCAATATACAGGGAATCATGCCGGATAACGGCAGGCGCATCTGTCGCTTCCCCTCCTTTGATGATATATGTATCAAAGCGCCATCCGAGTTTGGTGGCGGGTACGGAATCCCGGCTTTGCTCAATCTTCAGATTGGTGGTGGTAATCGTAGATATAGTCTTGTTTCGTAACTCATCTCGAAGTTTCCTGTCTGCCTCCGCAACGGTTAATGTTTTTGTAAACAATTCATTTTCGAGCTGTTGCAATGAATACAAGTATTGATTGAGCAACCAATAAGTTTGCACTGCAATCACGGCGACAGATGCCAGAATCGTTAAAACAGATATGAGTTTGATTCGTTTTTCCACTGGATGTCAAAAGTACAACAAAAAAAGCAATTAGAAAAAAACTTGTGTCTGCCGATGCAATTCCGTAATAATTCCGTAATATTCCGGTAATAGTTCAATAATAATTTTATTACGGCGCTATCCCGGCAACCTCTTACTTTTGTACCTGAAAAGAAATTTGTTTAACAGTTTAATTGTTTATTTTATGAAAAATGTATTTTTTAGCATGTTCGGTTGTTTTTTGTTTGTGTCGGCATACGCACAGCAACAACAGGTATTTACGTTCCAAGCCGGAACAACAGGCGTTAGCGTAGGCGCCGGCACGCCGGTCAAGCAAAAAGAAATCGGGAAAGCGGCTATGGAGTTTTTTTACGACTATCATTATCTGACTGATACAACAGATGCCGCATCCGAAAAAAAGGATGTGATGATTTTACAGGTAAGTTACGGTATGTCAAAGTTTTCAAGCTATCGTACCATGCAGACTGACTCGCTTATAAGGGTATCTACCGCCGACCGGATTAAGGCAAATCCCGGCAAGTATGTTGGCGGATCAACCTTTTCCATCTATAAAAACTATCCGTCCGGAAAGTTTACAACTACCGATAAAATTTCGACGGATTGGTTTATGTATGAAGAAGATATTCCTGTTCAGGAATGGACGATCGACGATGACAGTACAAAAGAAATCTTGGGCTACAAATGCCATCGGGCGGAATGTGATTTTCACGGACGAAAATACATTGCCTGGTATTCCGACGAAATTCCCGTTGCCGACGGTCCGTGGAAATTCGGCGGTTTGCCGGGATTTATAGCGGAAGTAAGCGACAGCGAAGGGCATTATAAGTTTGCATTGGTTGGAATCAATTCAAATGCTGCGCGAGATATTACAATCCACGACGTACAATACAATAAAACAACCCGCAGTAAATTTTACATCACAAAAAGGAAGTTTGATACCGACCCCATCGGATACATGTCTGCCGTATCAGGAATAAATTTAACCATCACTACCCCCGACGGCTCACCCAACAACGAGCTGATGAAACCCCGCGAACTGCAATACGATTACATTGAAAGGGATTACAAATGATGATTCGGTGCATATTTACGATACTACTGTGTACTACGGGATCGGCTACCCTGTACGGACAATCGGCAGCCATCACGGGAGTCGTTGCGGACAGCGTAGATAAAGCCTCGATAGCCGGTGTTATTATACAACTGTTTGACGCGAAGGGAAAAGCGCTGAGTTATACTTTCTCGAAAGATGACGGAAAATTTTCCTTGCCCTATTCCGGCAAGGGAAGCGTTCTTTCGTTCAAAAGCATGGGTTATCGGAAGTGTACAGTCCCCATTTCCGGCAATCAATCCCCGCTGGAAATACTGCTGGCGGAAGAAGCGGTGCAGCTCCGCGATGTCATAATCAAAGCTCCCGATATTTTGATGAAAAGCGATACGCTTGTTTATAATGTTCGGAAATATGCCGACGCCGGAGACCGTACCATCGCCGATGTGTTAAAAAAGATGCCGGGTATTGAAGTTGCGGAAAGCGGTCAGATTAAATACAACGGATTACCTATCAATAAGTTTTATATTGAAGGAAACGACCTTTTGGAAGGACGATACGGTCTTGCCTCGAACAATATCTCACACAACGACGTGCAGAATGTTGAAATTATGGAAAACCATCAACCCATACAGGCTTTACAGGGTATCGACTATTCGGAACAAGCCGGATTGAATCTTCGCCTGAAAGAAAGCGCCAAACTTCGCTGGACAGGAATTGTAAACGGAGGGACCGGTTTTTCCCCGTTACTTTACGACGCTTCTCTGTTTGCCATGCGCATTGCCGGAAAACGGCAATGTATGGAAACCGCACGAATCAACAATACGGGATGGAATCCCGCATCGCAAAGCGCCCGTCACACAACCGACAATTTGTTCGGAACAACAACTCTCATGCAAAACCAATTGCCGGATTACATTACGGTAGGAGAATATGCTACTCCGACAGAAGAGCGGCGAATAAGGTTTAATCAATCCTGTCTTTTCAATACCACCAATTCGATAACGTTAAAGAATGATTACGATATTAAAGCCAACATAACATACGAAAGTGATAATCTCGACTTTACGCGCAGTTCCTATACCGGTTACTTCGACAATTCCCTGTCTCCATTGACGGAAACGGAATATCTACGGACACGGGCGCATACCTTTTCCGGTCAATTCGCTTTGCAATCCAATAAGCCAAGTATGTATCTAAAAGATTATCTATCTGTTGATTATGGGTGGAATAACGCAATGTCGGATATTGCGGGTTCATACGAAATCAAGCAAAAGGCAGAAAAACCCGTATTCAATCTTGCCAATGAATTGCAAGCCGTAAAACATATTAAAAACCGGATTTTGACCCTCTCTTCAAGCAACAAGCTTGTCAAAAAACCACATTCCTTGTTGATGGAAAATCAGGAAAAGCAATATTTTCAGGATGTTACGGCATTGGCATTTCAATCCATAACCGAAACGAGCTACGGTTGGATTTTCGGCCGATGGCAAGTGAAGGGACGTGCGGGATTCAATTACAATTACAATGAACTTGAAAGTAATCTGACCGGAATAAATATCGGCAAGATTCCTGTTACGAATCATTCCAACTTAAGCGTGATAAACATGTATATCCGTCCGGAAATCGTATATGAAAATAAACGCTTGTGGCTGAATCCATATATCATAATTAACTATTACAGATATAGTTTTAACGAAAAAATTTCAGGAGAGCATCTAACAAAAAATGATGGAATTATCTCTCCCGCTCTTTCCATTCGTTACAAATTTACGGCTGGTCTGGAACTGTTCACGGACGCACGATATGTTACAACGCCTCCGGAAAAAGATATTTTCTATTGGGGAGCAATTATGAATAACTACCGGTATCTGAACGCCGGATACCCCTCGTATAATGTTAATACGGTTAGTTCGGTCGCCTTGTCGTTGCGTTACCGCAATCCCATTTCATCCGTTTTTGCCAATATCGGATTCAAATATGAAAAAAACAACTATTCGCTTACCGAAGAACAACTATTTGTAAATGAACAAATATTAACGACTTACAGTCCGGTATCGAATAACAGCGACACATACCGTTTCAATGGAGGCATCAGCAAAGGAATTTTTTCAGGTAAAATCCATATCGGAATGGATATGGGATGCGCCCAAATAAAAACGGCAACCATACGTAATTCAGTTGTAGTTCCTTATCAATCAAATTCAATATTCGCAATGCCTAAAATAAAGGGAACGATTCTAAAATGGATTAGCGCCGAATACACCTTACTCGCCTCCAAAAACCGGATGAATTTTAAAGACAATGGCTTTGGCAGTTCATACATTAATTTGAAACAGAAGTTAACGGTTTCCTTGTTCCCCATAAAGAAAATACAAGCCCATATTGGTGTAGAACATTATCATACAAAGTTTAACGACCAGACGGCTGAAAATCTTTTATTGCCGGATGCAGGTGTAAGATGGAGGCTTTCGGATAAAGTTGATATCAGTTTGTCGGCAAGCAATCTGATGAATGAGGGTTATTACCGTTATTCCCGCCATGAAACGCTCAGCGAAACAACTTATTGCTACCGGCTTCGCCCGCGCAACATTATCTTGTCGGCTCAGGTAAAATTTTAGTTAACGGTTAAATTATACAGTTTCCGGTAAAAAAAAGCAACAAATAACTTGTATATTAAAAAAAATTATTACATTTGCAGCCGAATTTGTATCAACAAACGAAAAATGAATCATTTTTATTTTACATATTCCTTTTATTACTTTTACTTTAGCAAAAGAGTAAGACAGGATTTTGTATGATAAAAATAGAAAAAATAAATGTCATAAAGTAAATATAAAATCCTGTCGAAATCGGCGGGATTTTTTTTTAATTTAATTGTGTAATGATGAAAACAGTTGCTATTCAAGGAATCGAAGGCGCTTATCACGAGATAGCTGCGCGTGGGTTTTTCAAAGAAAAAGGAGAGGAGAATGTCGATATTCTTCCTTGTAATCAGTTCAAAGATGTGATTTCTGCCGTGAAAAAAGATCCGAACATCATCGGTATCATGGCGATAGAGAACACGATAGCAGGAAGCTTGCTGCAAAACCACGAACTAATCAGGGAAAGCGATTTAGTCGTTGTCGGTGAACAAAAAATCCGTATCTCCCACAGTTTTGCTGCTTTGCCCGGCGAATCCACAGAAACAATTACCGAAGTCAATTCTCACCCGATTGCGCTGATGCAATGCGCCGATTATTTGAATACACTTCACGGGATAAAGATTGTAGAAGAGGAAGATACAGCTTTAAGTGCGAAAATGATTGCCGAAAAAAATCTGAAAGGACATGCGGCAATATGCAGCAAATATGCTGCCGAATTATACGGTTTGCAAGTTCTGGAAGAAGGCATCGAAACGAATAAACGGAATTTCACCCGTTTTCTGCTTATTTCCAACCGTTGGGTAGCCGACGATTTGGTCAAAAGCAATGAAATTAACAAATCATCGTTGGTTTTTACGCTTCCGCACACAGAAGGAAGTTTGTCTAAGATATTGACTATCTTCTATTTCTACAACTTAAATTTAACCAAAATACAATCTCTTCCGATCTTAGGCCGCGAATGGGAATATTTGTTTTATATTGATTTGACTTTAAGTCGTAAGGAATGATTCGGGCTTCTACCAAATGGCTGACCGAACTGTAAGTCGGGTATCCCGGATTGGGAACCAACACGCCGTCGCCGGGATTGAGGAAAGCCATGGAAATATGCAAAATTCCTTCCTTAGAGCCGATTAGCGGCTGAATTTCCGTATTGGGATTCAACTCAACCCGATACCACTGTTTGTACCAATCCGCAAAGGCTTTGCGCAATTCGGGAATGCCTACACAAGGCTGATAACCATGCGAATCGGTCTGACATGCGGAATCACATAAAGTGCGTATTGCTTCTTCCGAAGGTGGTAAATCAGGACTTCCTATGCCTAAACTGATTATATCCAAGCCTTTAGCATTCATTTCGGCGATTTCTTTCAATTTCCTGGAGAAATAGTATTCACTGACGGAATTGAGTCTCCGGGCCGGTTCTATTTTTTTTGTTGTATCCATATATAATTCTATTCTACTATTTTAGCCTCTTTATATTCACCTAAAATCTTAAAATCTTTCATCAAAGGACGAGCTGCATCCAATCCTTGCT
>BNTV01000148.1 GCA_025996865.1 Bacteroidia bacterium | reverse complement strand
GAATCAGGAGACAGTAACAAACACAAATAAGAATATCTACTGTTGCCATTTAATTAAATTTTAAGGCTGAATAAACTTCCACTTAAAGGAAAACGTTCCTTTAAGTGGAAGTTTATTCAGCCTTAAAATTTAATTAAATGGCAACAGTAGATATTCTTATTTGTGTTTGTTACTGTCTCCTGATTCTATGTATCGGGCTATTCGTTTCTCGCACAAAAAAAGGGGAACACAAAGATACGAGCGATTATTTCCTCGCAGGCAGGGGCTTGTCCTGGTGGGTTATTGGTGCGTCTATCATCTCGTCCAATATTTCGGCGGAACAGTTTGTGGGCATGTCAGGCTCTGGATTTGCCATTGGCTTGGGAATCGCTACGTATGAATGGATCGCGGCATTGGGACTTGTTATAGTGGCTAAATTCTTCATTCCTGTTTTCCTGAAAAAGAAAATCTATACCATGCCGCAATTCCTGGAAGAGCGCTTTGATGGAAGGGTGAAAATGGTCATGGCATTCTTCTGGTTGATGGTATTTATTTTTATCAACCTAACCTCCATTTTGTACTTGGGAGCCTTGACAATGGAAAAGGTGATGGGAGTACCCATGGGAATATGCATAATCGGATTGGCGCTTTTTGCGGGTATTTATTCTGTCTATGGAGGATTGAAAGCCGTAGCCTTGACCGATGTCATTCAGGTGGTCTGTTTGATTGCAGGCGGACTCGTCACCTTGTATGTAGCCTTGAATCTCCTGGGCGAAGGGGATGGCCTGCTGAAAGGCGTTTCCAATTTATACACTCAAGCCGGTGACAAGTTCCATCTGATTCTGCATAAATCCGATCCGGGTTACATGGATCTGCCCGGCATATCCGTCATTGTCGGTGGATTGTGGGTTGCCAATCTGTATTACTGGGGATGCAACCAGTATATTATCCAGCGCGCTTTAGCGGCAAAATCGGTAAAAGAAGCCCAATACGGGATGCTCTTTGCGGGATTTATTAAATTATTCATTCCGTTATTGGTGGTTATACCGGGGATAGCCGCTTTTGCGTTAAATGCTCCTTTGGACAAATCAGATGAAGCTTATCCGTGGTTAGTGAGTAATTTACTGCCTGTGGGAATGAAAGGGATTGCCCGATACATAGAATCAGGAGACAGTAACAAACACAAATAAGAATATCTACTGTTGCCATTTAATTAAATTTTAAGGCTGAATAAACTTCCACTTAAAGGAAAACGTTCCTTTTCCTGATCCGACAAACCGGTTCGCGCAGTGGTAATATAGAGATCGTCCATCTTCTCGCCTCCAAAGGCGCAAGAAGCAACCAAAGGAACCGGCACTTCTATTTTATCTATCAATTTCCCAGTCACGGGATTCCATACATATACACCAAAACCGCCCCAATGCGCCACCCAGAGAAGACCATCCCCATCTATTGCCATACCATCGGGAACACCATATTCAGCAGGCACTTGTACGGCAATTCCCTGCTCCTGAATCGTCCCATGCTGTGCGTCATACCCAAACTGATAAATACAACCCCGTCCTGAATCGGCATAATACATCCTGTCGCCAGCTTGATTCCATGCCATGCCGTTCGGAATACATTGATTCGACAAAACTTTTCGATAGGAGAAATCTTTTTCGATACAATACAACGAACCTGTCTCCTGATGGTTTGCCAGGTGCATGACACCCAGCCATATTCGTCCTTCAGGCGAGGCTTTTCCATCATTCGTTCTAAATTCTGTCGCAATACCGGGCAGCGTGACCAGTTCTTTCATGAGGCCGCTTTTCAAATGATACGAAACCAACTTGTTTTTCAACGCTACCACTATTTCTTCTTCGTCGTTTGTTGAGGGTATAATAGCCGTCACCATATCGGGAAACGGATGATTGATGACCCGGTTTGTCTTCGGATGGTATTCGTGCAATCGTCCGTTTTCAATATCAACCCATAAGAATACGCCCGAACGGGGAAGCCAAGTGGCGGCTTCTCCTGTTTCATTTTCACAACGGTATAATAATGTAGCTTGCATAAGGCGCTTCTTTAAAATGAATCTTGCATTAAAGCCGAACGCCCGCCGTCCATCAAGAAGGTTGTTCCACTGATGAAACGTGCCTTGGAAGAGGTTAAGAAGACGCATACGTCCCCGACTTCTTCCGTGGTTCCAATCCGTTTGACGGGATGCAGGTCAATCGTATGCTGACGCTCTGCCTCGGCATCAGGAAAAGAATAAAACCATGTATCGTTGCTGGGAGTATCTATAAATCCCGGAGCAAGGCCTACCGTCCGGATGTCAGGCCCCCATTCGATGGCGAGACTGCGGACTAATCCGGTGATAGCTGTTTTAGTCACATTATACGGAAAACAGCCCGGTATGGTACTGAAGGCATGATTGGATGTCATCAGCAAAATAACGCCTTCGCCGCTTTGGGCCAGAAAAGGTCGGCAAAGTTTTGCCAAACGCCAATGAGAAGCCAGATTCAGTTCCATATTATATTCCCATTTTTCTTCGGAACAATCGCCGGAGCCTTCAAACACATTCACGCCTGCATTGGATATGAGCACATCCAATCGCCCGAAAGTTTGAATCGTTTTCTCGACTAATTGCTCCAGTTCTTTGGGTTTCGTCACATCAGCCTGCACATATAATACTTGCACACCTTCATTTTCTACTGTCTGTTTGAAGCGGATAATATGCTCGTCCGTTTCCGGTTTACGGGAACAGCCGACCACGTTTGCGCCAGCCTTTGCAAATTCTTTTGCCGTACCAAAACCGATTCCCGATGAAACCCCGGTAATCAGCACCACTTTATTTTCAAAATCAATGACAAGACTCATACCTTATTATATATAAAAGTTTACAGGAGGATTCTTTACTATGCCTGGGTGTTTATCCATTTCTTTTTCAATCAAATCGACTCCCAAGCCCGGACGTTCGGATAAATGCAAACAGCCATCATAGACCATTTCGGCAATGGGATGGTCAATAACCGTATCCCGCCAAGGCACATCGTTGAACATAAATTCCTGTCGAAAGAAATTGGGAATGGCCGCACAAACATGGGCAGAGGCCAATGTAGATAAAGGGCCATTCGGATTATGAGGAGCTATCAGCACGTTATAAGCTTCAGCGAAGGTTGCCATCCTTTTCAATTCGGAAGGACCACCGCAACGCGTAATGTCGGGCATGATGATGTCGCAAACGTGCTTTTCAAGCAAGGAACGGATGCCAAAACGGGTATAATGCCGTTCTCCGACACAAATGGACACATCTGATGGGAGTCGCTCACGCATTGCACGCAAAGTCTGTGAACTTTCAGGACCTGCCGGTTCTTCATACCAAGTAATATTCAACTTGGATAAACGTTCAGCCATTTTAACCGCTATCCGGTAGTTCAACATGGCATGGGTTTCAATCATTATGTCGAAATCCTCTCCTACAGCATCTCTTACAGCTTTGGATACATCAAAGGCCAAATCCTGTTGAAGCGGGGTAAGTGTCAGATTGGAGGACAAATCTTCTCCGTACAGATAATTGGTATGGGCGAACGGATCGAACTTTAATCCTGTAAAACCGGCATCTTTCACTTTCTTCGCTTGAGCGGAGTAGTCCGTTGCATTGTGGCCGCCTCCGGTAAACCAGTAATTGGCATACAACAATATGTCTTTGCGATAACGGCCACCTAACAATTCGTAACAGGGTACACCCAGTACTTTAGCTTTTAAGTCGAGTAAAGCCATGTCAATACCACTTATGGCGCACAGGCTTGCTCCGTAGGGGCCTATCCAGTTCAGATCCCGGTATAATTTTGTCCAGATAAAATCGGTTTGCATCGGATCCAATCCGACGATTCGTTCACCTGCATGGCGGGCTGCCTCATAGATGATGGGGCTTCCCGGCCAATTGGTAGCTTCGCCAACGCCTGTATATCCTTCGTCGGTATAAATCTTAAGCAAAGTCCAGTTATACTTGACTCCTTGTACGAGCCATACTTTTACTTCCGTTATTTTCATTGTGTTCTTATAGATATTTAATCATTTCTATTACATGATACCGTATTGGTCGAATGCATCGCAGGCTTTCATGCCTTCCTGTATTTTTTTCAAAACCATTCGCTCTCCTCTTGCCTTTTCAAGGGCGCGGGTGAAGACTTCAGTTTCTATCTTCCGGGGAACAATACAGACGCCATCAATATCTCCGACAACTATATCTCCATCACAGACAACAACACCTTCCATCTCAATCGGCACGCGAAAATCAATTACTTTTCCACGAGGTGCCTGGTCTTGTGCATACGGGCCATAAGAGAAACAGGGGAAATTCAAGGCCAGTATGCCTTTGGTGTCGCGGGAGTATCCATTGACGACAGCTCCCGCCGCTTGGCAGCGGATGGCTCTTGCACTCATCAATTCACCCCACAGGGCATACGAGGGCGAAGAACCCGAACAGACATAGACTTCGTCTTCCTTTAAATCATCCAAGGCTTCGAGCATTAGTCCAAAAGGCTTTTTCAATATAGGATTTACTCCGCTGTCTTGTTCCAGCATATCAGCTTCAAGCACCGTCATCGCCCGGCCTGCGAGGGTCATATCGTCGCGAAGCGGACGTATGCGCGGAGGCAGGAACTGGTGCGTATAACCCATTTTATCCATGATGTCTCCTATCACGGCAGTATAAAGTTCTTCCTTTATCAGCCTGAACAGTGTTTTGTCATCTTTCCATTCATTCATATTTTATTCTTCTTATTTTGTTAATTCACTTGGCGTAATCCCGACTTGCTGTTTGAATACCCTCGAAAAGTATTGCGGTGATTTGAAGCCGCAGGAGAAACAGACTTCTTTGACAGACATTTCAGAATTGCGCAATAATTCGATCGCCTTATTAACCCGAACCTGATTCAGATACTCAATAGGGGATATATTCAAATGATGAGCAAAAAGCTTGCGGAGATAACGATTACCTATTCCCGACTGCTCGGCAACGTCGGCCATGGATATATTTGATTGATAATTTTCCAGGATGTAAGAAATGGCTTTCTTCATGGATTCATTGGAACCGATAGGCAGATAGGTTTCATCCATGTAACGGTAGATAAGAATGAGTAGCTCGGCATAATACATGATGACCAGATAGTGATAATATTTGTTTTTACTGTTCAACTCGCCTACTATTCTTTGCACAGCACGCATAATACGCAAATTGTTTACAATCTTGATCAAGCGGTTTTCTTCCGAAAAGACCGTTACCGAGTTCAATGTCGGCTGAGTGTTTTCTCCGGCCGGGTCGAAACGGGAAAATATTTCCGGGAGAAATTCAAGTTGCATCAGTGTGGCGCCTTCCGAGCCGGCTTCAAAGGAATGCAGAACATTTGAAAGTATGATCATGATCTCGTTTTCATTGAATCTAATACTTTCGTGTTCGAGATGAATGATACAATTGCCTTTTTTTACGAAATTGATTTCAATCCGTAAATGTTGGTGAGGACCATAAGTCTCGAAAGGGTGAAAGGATATAAAACGGAATACGTCTGCCAAACGTTTTTGTTTCAGATCTCCTGTTATCCAGTCTAAAAGACTCCACAGTGATTGTTCTGTTGAATGGTTCATATAATAGCCTCTTTTTTTGGTCAAATGTACAGATTTTTCTCCTGCTCTCTTTCACTTCAGTAAAGAAAAGGAATAAGTTGAAAGGAACTATTTTTCCAATTATTTATACAAAACGGAACTGGGGATACTATCGTTTCAATGGAGTACCCCTGTCTTTCATAACAAATACCGCTCCGCCTCAATCGCCGCAATACACCCACTCCCTGCCGCAGTAATCGCCTGCCTGTAATGCGGATCCGCCACGTCGCCGGCTGCAAACACGCCCGGAACGGCTGTTTTAGTACTTCTTCCCTGCGTTTTGATATAACCGGTTTCATCCCGTTCCAAATAATCTTTAAAAATTTCGGAATTGGGCGTATGTCCGATAGCTAAAAAGAAACCGTCGATGGCAATGTCAAATTTTTCTTCTTGCGGTGTGCCTGCATGTCTCACCAAATGAGCGCCTTCCACCGCTTTTTCTCCGAATAATCCCAAAGTATTCGTGTTAAACAACATTTCTATTTTCGGATGATTCAATACTCTTTCCTGCATAATTTTAGTGGCGCGCAGATAATCTTTTCTGACAATCATATACACTTTGTTGGCTAATCCGGCCAGATAAATAGCTTCTTCGCAAGCCGTATCGCCGCCGCCGACTATGGCAACCGTCTTTTTGCGGTAAAAAAATCCGTCGCAAGTGGCGCAAGCCGAAACGCCTATTCCGGAATATTTGACTTCGTCGGGGATTCCCAAGTATTTGGCAGCGGCACCGGTACATATAATTAACACTTTCGTTTCGATTTGTTTTTCACCGTCTATGGTTACTTTATAAGGGGATTGGGACAAGTCGCAACTTGTGGCGATGCCCGAACGAATGTCGGCGCCAAACTTGGCAGCTTGTTTTTTCAAATCTTCCATCATTTGGAAACCGGTAATTCCTTCGGGATAACCGGGGAAATTTTCGATTTCATTGGTGGTTGTTAATTGTCCGCCCGGCTGAATGCCTTCGTACAAAACCGGTGATAAATTAGCGCGGGAGGTATAGATGGCGGCGGTGTAACCCGCAGGGCCTGAGCCGATGATTAGGCAGTTTACTTTTTCTGACATAATATTATTGAATTGAGAATTGAGAATTTATCTTAAATCATTGATTTCGGCATTGGGATATTGTTTGCTGTCGAAAACAAATTGATTATCGGAAAATTTCTGTTTTGTTTGATATTTATTGATATAGATGATATTTTCGAGTTTATTGTTATAAAAAACATGGAACATAACCGGCAAATGGTCGATATCATTTATCTGAATAGTGATTTGAGTAATCTCTCCTTTTTGCGGAAAAACATTTACTTCCTGAACTTTACGCATCTTAATATCGGTTTTAGCACCTTCGTATTTATAGTTGCAATTTTTCTTATAGATTGCAAAAATCGACTTGGGATTCAGCGCTTGAATTTCTTCTGCGGTAGGTTCGGATATACTTACTTCTTCGTAGGATTTTTGATAAACCCATTGGGTTTTCCCGTCAAAATAAATATTCTGATCGGGCGTATCTACTTTAAATTTATTTCCTTTCATCAGGATAGCGCCATCGAAACCTTGGCTGGTCTTGTTGATTTCGTCTTTGATATTCATCGTGAAATAAGCGTAAATGTCGCCTGCCGACGAAAGCGCTGCCGACGATTTATCCAATAATTCCTTGGCTTTTGCCTCTTTTTGAGCTGTCGCAAAGGTGAAAAAGCCGGTACATACAATCAGTGTAATTATTATTTTTTTCATTTCTGTATCCTTAATCAATTATGATTTCATTGTGTCCAATTTCAGTCTCAACTGGTATTCGTCCAAGACATACACGTCGCGAGGTTTGCTGCCTTGAGTCGGGCCGACGATGCCGGCGATTTCCAACTGGTCCATCAATCGTCCTGCACGGTTGTAGCCAATTGCGAATTTTCGTTGAATGAGTGAAGTTGAACCTTGCTGATGGGCTACGATCAGTTGGGCGGCTTCTTCAAACAAAGGATCGCGGTCGGAAAGATCCAAATCGTCCATGGATTTATTGCTTTCTTCCCCAACGTATTCGGGCAACATAAACGCCGTAGGATAAGACGGTTGAGTGCTAATGAATTTGGAAATGCGTTCCACTTCGGGCGTATCGACAAAAGCGCATTGAACGCGAATCATATCGCTTCCCTGGAAGAACAACATATCACCCCGTCCGATCAATTGATTAGCGCCCTGACCGTCGAGAATCGTCCGCGAGTCAACCGTTGAGATAACCCGGAAAGCAACCCGTGCCGGAAAATTTGCCTTGATGGTTCCCGTAATGATATTGGTTGTTGGCCTTTGGGTGGCGATAATCATGTGGATTCCTACGGCGCGCGCCTTTTGGGCAATGCGGGCGATGGGTTGTTCGATTTCTTTACCGGCCGTCATAATCAAATCCCCGAATTCATCGATAATAACGACAATATAAGGCATGAATTTATGTCCTTTCAGCGGATTCAGTCGGCGATTGAAAAATTTCGCGTTGTATTCTTTAAGATTCCGCGAACCGGCTTTTTCCAGCAATTCGTAACGGTCGTCCATTTCTTTCGTCAACGAATTGAGCGTATAAATTACCTTGGTGAAATCGGTGATTATCGGTTTTTCGGCGTCGGGAAGTTTGGCCAGAAAATGCTTTTCGATGGCCGAATAAATCGTAAACTCAACCATCTTGGGGTCAATAAGTACGAATTTGAGTTCAGCCGGATGTTTTTTATACAACAGCGAAGTAATGGCTGCATTCAACCCCACCGATTTTCCTTGTCCGGTGGCTCCTGCAACTAACAAGTGCGGTAATTTGGTCAAATCGACCATAAAAACTTCGTTCGTGATGGTGCGTCCCAAAGCAATCGGCAATTCGTAATTGGATTCCTGATATTTCCGGGAAGAAATGATCGAATGCATGGATACGATTTGCGGGTCTTTGTTCGGGACTTCGATTCCGATGGTTCCTTTTCCGGGCATGGGTGCAATAATGCGGATTCCCAATGCTGCGAGGTTCATGGCGATGTCGTCTTCCAGATTCCGAATTTTGGCGATGCGGATGCCGTCTTCGGGAACGATTTCGTAAAGCGTGACTGTCGGCCCGACTGTCGCCTTGATGGATTTTATTTTAATTCCGTAATTTTCAAGCGTTTGGATAATCCGGTTTTTATTGTTGTTTTGTTCGGTCATATCCACTTGCGCATCGTTCTGATTGTATTTTTTCAACAAATCGACCGAAGGAAGCTGGTATTTGGACAAATCGGCCGTTGGGTCGTAAACGCCGAGTTCTTTTAACAGATTATTTGCCTCTTCATCGTCGTAATCGGAAGAAACATTTGGAACCGGACGGATTTCTTCGTCCTTTTCGGAAGGATTGGAAGACGTTATTTCCTGTTCGTCCGCTTTCGGGATAATTACTTCGAAATCATCAATTGGTTTTTTCGGTATGGTAGATTCTTCCGTTTTTTTCCGGTTATCCGGTTTCGAGTCTGCTTTTACCAAGTCCGGTTCTCTTTTTTCAGTCGGTTGTGTATCAGCCGCTTCGGGTTTTATTTTCTTGATTTTCGGAGTTGAACTGAAAAGTTTCCGCACAAAGGGAATGGTTTTAGCGGAAGCGAAAATCATGATAACGATAAATACCAATAGAATAATTAAAAATGTTCCCGGAATACCGAGATTAAGCGTCATTATTTCCGATAGCTTAAGTCCGTGTCTTCCGCCGATATAAATGGCTGTATCTTTGAAGAAGTTCCCGAAGAAAAACGACACGGCAAGCGATGTCCAAATGGTAAGTACGGAACAGGTGATGAAGTATTTAAGCAAGTTTACATATTTGGCTTTCATCAGACGTAAACCGGTGAATGACAAGAACAAAAGAAGAAAAATAGTGGCAACGCCGAATCCTTCGTTCAACAAAATATTACTGAGAATAGCGCCTCTGGTTCCCGTCCAGTTTTCGATTCCGCCGACACGTCCCCAATGGAATAAGGAAAGGCCTTCAATTCGGCTTTGGTCTGCATCGCCCGAAAAGAAAAACGAGATGATTGCAATTACCGCATAGACCGAAAACATCAGAAAAATCAAGCCCAGTACGAAGTGTGTTGCGTCGCTTTTGAAAAAATGTTTTATTCCCGAAGGTACTTTCTGTTTATCTTTTTTATGTTGCATAAATATTGGTGTATTACTTTCAATTATTTGAATTATAATTGATTATCAAAGCACTGTAGCTACTTTACGCACGCTGTTCAATTTCTCAGTGAATTTACTGTTACACTTGATAATAAGCATATTGTAACGTGCTTGCATGATTGCTTTGTTTGGTACGGCAAAGGTAGTATTAATTTTTGTTGTTCACAAAAAAGTGAATAAAATAATTTTTGAGCTGTATGCGCATTAGTGAATCGGCGGTAACATCCAATATCAACCCGGAATTACAAGTTTTTTTCATGAGCTTGGAAACTATTGGATAGTTTTGTCTTCAATTTCTAAATCGTTCCTGCAATTCTTCTATTCGTGTGAGCAGTTTATCAAAAGGCAAGGAATCACCATAAATCATTGTGTTTTGCATCTTCTCATAGTCCTGTCGCCAATCGTCAAGCACTTGTGCGGGCGGAACAAGGCAAATGCGGTTGCGAATATCCGGCGTATAATCCACTCCGTTCATGCGGGTAAAAACTTCGCGGTGGTGGTGAATTGTGTTCCAAAGCTCGTTATCTTCAATGGCTTTTCCGGCAAAATCTTTGTCCATCATTCGTTCCAAATCATACAAATGGCGTGATTTATGGTCGGCAAGCATTGAGCCGCCACCGGAAAAAATTTCGTGCAGCAAAAATGCCTTTTCCAAAAAGGTTTTTTCGGGAACAGCCGTAATAATTTCAGATTTAACAAGTGCAGTGTCAATGTCGAAATTCTCTGAAATCAAACTTTTAACTTCGCTTTTGGCTGTCGGCTCAATCAGCGACCTTGCCCCGATTTCAAGCACAATTTCTGCCCGGATATATGGTAGCTGGTCGAATAGTGATTGATAGCGAACGAAAATCTTTCGCGGTTCAGGATAGGTTTTGTCGCCTTCGCCGTCAGGTTGCGGTTCGACTGTACAAAAATTTTGTATGCCAAATTTTTTAATGGCTTGCTGCAATTCCGAATAAAAAGTTTCCTTTACAAAGAGCGAAGATTCCTTGCGTAATTTTTTGAGTTGCTTTATTGTTAAATCGCCTTCCAAATCAAACTGCACTCTATCTATCGCTAA
>BNTV01000147.1 GCA_025996865.1 Bacteroidia bacterium | reverse complement strand
CGCAAGGTAAAACGCTGGAAGAAATTACGAAAGAACGATACGGAAAAATTAACAATTGAGACCATAAAAAAACAAATTAATTACACATGAAATCAATTTTAGAAAATCGTCCGCAATTAGCGGAACAAATAGCCGATGTGGCAGAAGTAGCTGGATATTTATGGCAAAAAGGCTGGGCGGAACGTAACGGTGGTAACATAACGATTAACATCACGGACGTAACCGACGATGAAATACGACAAAAGCCCGCTATCAGCGAACGGATTCCCATTGGAAGAACGCTACCGCATTTGAAAGGGACTTGGTTTTTTTGCAAGGGAACAAACAAACGGATGCGCGATTTGGCCCGTCGTCCGATGGAAAACGGCTCCATTATCCGCATCACAGATGATTGCAGCGCTTACGAAATCATTGCGGATAATCCGGTAAAACCGACATCGGAATTAGTTTCGCACCTTTCCATCCACAATTATCTGATTGGCAAAGGCTCAAGTTACAAAGCGGTTTTTCACTCTCATCCGATAGATTTAGTGGCAATGACGCATCATCAACCATTTTTGAAAAAAAATGTGTTGACCAATATACTCTGGAGTATGATACCCGAAACGAGGGCTTTCTGTCCGAGAGGATTAGGCATCATTCCCTACAAACTTCCCGGTTCCTTTGAATTGGCAGATGCTACCATTGAGCAATTGGATGAATACGATGTGGTAATGTGGGAAAAACACGGCGTTTGTGCGGTGGGCGAAAATATTATGGAAGCCTTTGATATGGTTGATACGCTTTCCAAATCGGCACAGATATATCTCACGGCTAAGTCTATGGGATTTGAGCCGGATGGTATGTCACAATCGCAAATGCAGGAAATAAAGGAAGTGTTCGGATTGCCGGGATAAGCGAAACAGAGAACTTGCTTTTTGTCGCATCATCAAATCCCTTACATGGTTGTTTAGGGCAGCTATTGTTTTATCGCTCATTCTTTCCCGATTGTGCTTGGCTCCGGCATATCCCACAGAACAATACCAACATCTTAAATAATCCAATCTACGATTTTTTACTCGCCCTGTTCTTCATTTTTATTTACCTGCACCACTATTTGTAGTGGTTTTCCATCGCGGATAAGATTATATATCAAAGTATCTTCCTTATAAAATTCGCTACGTTCTTCCCAAGTTATATCCTTATACGGTTTGCCATTTACTGCAACTATTTCATCCCCCACTTGAAAACCTGCTGTTTTATAATAATTGCTTTTATAGTTTGCCACCATGGCTACAATAAATTTTCCTTCCGAATTTTGGGGTGCCGAAAAATGAAATCTCCTACGTCCGGGATTGATTATTCTCTTGAAAGTCTTGATGGGTTGCAAACCTACTTGTTTATTTTTCATATCAAAAAAAACATTAAACCTTTTGAGGAAATTCTGACCAATAATATATTTACTCGGAAGAGCGTCCGGATAATCAAAAGTATAGATACGTAATGAATCCATGACAAAATCGTCAAATAGTGGTGCACTTACCGTATAGTGTCGAAAATATCCATCCATAAATACAGACCAAACGGCATCTTCTTTTTTGTTGAAAAAATCCAACTCTTCGGCAGAATATTTTAAAGCAATATCCCAAGGCATTCCCGTATCAATAAAATAAGTATGATTAAGAGTTAATGTATCTCCATCAGCACATTTCACATGTAATGGCAGTTGAATATTGAACGGATAGATTCCGTTTTTCATCGGACATATAAAACAGTTTTTAGGCATTCTAAAGTTTGTCGCTTGATGAATTTCAAGATAATTGCGTTCAAAATTTAATTCCCAAACATGAGTCGTGTCATTTTTAGGAATATTGAATAATCCTTCCATACCCTCATCTTGAAAAGCCTCTTGCAAGTTTGTTATTGCTAATGCATTATATACTAAGTTCGTATTGCCTATTTTTACCGATGGAGGAACATTATATGTTAAATTGGTTACACGGTAATCGGTCCAAGCCGATCCAGTTTGCAATGTATCCGGAAGAATATTCAATAAGAGAAAAGGATGGGAAACAAAAAATGTAGAATCTATTTCAAGGCTATTGTTCCAAGCCCCAGAATCAAAGGTCATATTTGCTGTTATACTATCGTTGAGTTGTATTGGAATTATTATTTGCCTCTTGTTTGGTTTGATAATAAAATTAACCCGATTGTTATTTTCGGTACAGCCGCTACATACAGCCGCAAAAATAAGATAAAAGAAAATGTTCTTTTTCATATGTGTACTATTAAATGTTATAAAGATATATCAATAGTTCGTTCAAAATTTAATGTATCCCTAAGCGGCTAAAGTGATTACATGCTTTTTAATGTGATAATTAGTTGCTTTTTAGTATTTTATCTGTATTTTAAATATAAATCATAATTTGTCAAATCCAAAATAACAGAAAAGTTCTCCCAAGTTTTGACTCCCAACAAGCCACCCATCTGTCTGACTTTTGTTTTTGGTCTGAAACCAACACGCATATTTTGATTGGCAATATACAAATTTCCTATCTTTATTGTATCAACCGGCAAAGAAAATCCTGAATATAGACCTGCATTTGTCATGGCTTTTCCGTGATAAGCATCTTCTGTATTGATACCATATTTCTCAACCTATGCTACGAAACAAAGGTATAAATAAAATTTCAGAGTTGCAAACCTCCTGTACCCCCATTTGTCCGGTTTTTATGGAGAAAAAGTAGCTATGGGCAAAATGGAAATGTTAATTGATTTATACACAAATAGATAGAGTTTTAACACTTCTCTTTATCTGCTATTTGTCAATGGGTTAAAGGGGGGGTGAGAAACATTAGTAAATAATTAAAGCTACTTTTCAATCGCCCTGTTTTTCATTTTTATCTACCGGCACCACTATTTTCAGTGATTCTCCATCGCGGATAATATCCAATACCAATATATCCTTCTTATAAAATTCACGGCTTTCTTCATGAGTTATATCTTTTAAAAGTTTATCATTTATTGCTATTATCTCATCTCCTTCCTGCAAACCCGCTGTTTTGTAATAATTGTCTTTATAGTCTGCTATCTTCGTCACAATATATTTCCCTTCTGAATTTTTGGGTGCAGAATAATGAAAACGGCGCCCTAAAGGATTAACTATCCGCTGAAAGTTTTTTATCGGTTGCAAACCCAATTGCCAATTTTTCCGATCAATAAACACATTGAATCGTTTGAGGAAATTTATTCCGATAATATATTTACTCTCAACTGAGTGTGGATTATCAAACGTATAGATACGTATCGCATCCATAGTAACATTATCGAATAATGTTGCAGTTATTGCGTGGTGGCGAAAATAGCTATCCATATAACTTGTCCAAACGGCATCGTCCCTTTTATCAAAGAACTCCCATTCTTTACACGGATACATGATTGCTATATCAAATGGCATACCCATATCTACAAAAAACGTACGATTGATGGTCAACGTATCACCATTGGCACATTGTATCTGCAACGGAATTTGTATGAGCGGATTACATCCTCTATCCTGCATTGGAAACAAAAAACAATTTTTCGGCATTTGAAAATTTTTTGCCGGATGGATTTCCAAATAATTATGTTTAAAATTCCACTCCCACACATTTGTTGTATCGTTTTGAGGTATATTCAAAATTCCCTCCGAATCATTTGTCTGCAAGGCCTTTTTCCAATTTAATATTTGCAAGCCGTTATAGATTAAAGAAGTGTTACCTACTTTTACCGTTTGGGGGATGTTGTATGCCAAATTTAATGTACGATAGTCTGCCCAAGCCGAACCAACTTGTGACGTATCCGGAGAAGCATCCGGAACAAGTGAAAGATGAGAGGCAACAAATGAAGAATCAAGGGAAATAGCTCTATCATCACAGCCTGTATCAAATGTCATATTGACTGTTATGCTGTCGTTTAACTGCACAGGAAAGACTATTTTTCTATCGTTAGGGTTGATAGTAAAATTAACCCGATTGGGATTTTCGGTACAACTGCTACATATAGCTGCAAAAATGAAATAAAAGAAAATGTTCTTTTTCATACGTACATAGTTTGTTTTTGTAACATCAACTGTTATTAATTCATCGGTTGATTGTTTGTTGCCTCCTCCGTATCCTGCCATAACAAGCAGAATAATTGCCAAAATTGAATTTACTTTTTCATTCGTATATCATCTAAGTTACTAAGTACAAGCATATCAGCAATTTTCTCCAAGTTCTGTTCAATCTTTGTTCCACTAACCACTAATCACTAACCACTATTTCTTGTGTTTTATCAACATAATCACCGGATTATCATCCTTGTCCAATTTCGCGACAATTTCTTTCAACTTGCCTTTCAGTTCCCCTTTTTCGTAGGCCTCAATAAGATGGTAGGCTTCTAACTTTTGCCAGGTTGCGATTTCATTATTTACAGGTCCCCGCTTTATATGTGCTTCTTTTTTATTTGAATAATCGTCATTGTACAAGGTATATTTGTAAAAGGTCTTTTCCTCCTTGTCGTACACCAAATCAATACCTGGATATCCTTGCTGTGTAGAAAAATCATATACTTTTTTTACTGTGTTCATGAAATAATAACGGTCGGTAAGAATATTAATAAAAAGAAATACTTCCGGATCCATGGATTGTATGGAAGGTGTTCTTACGATAAACGGGGTCATTGTGTGATCAGGCGAATATCTGTACAATTTTCTTCTTTGTAAATGGAATATGAATTTCTTTGGTAATACTCCCGTCCTGTTTAGATATAATCATAAATGAATGCTCGTTTTTCACACCATCATTACTGAAATAGCCATCATAACAAATCAAATTTTCTCGGTCGAAATTGTATATTTTATTATAATTGGCACCTTCTTTGTGTTTAAAACTTCGTTTAAAATTTCCCTCCAAATCATACACTAATATTATTCTTGAAGAGTTAACAAACATTTCACCGTTATCTTCATCAAGGGCAATTTCTTTGATGCTTGTATATTCCTTACCACTTTGGCCTAAATGGTTTATCTTCTTTAAGCCCTTTCCATTTCTGTTAAAGATAAAAATATTCCCATCTCTGTTGGTGTTTCTTACTAATATGATATCCTTTCCAATAGCTTGCACAAAACCCTGAGTAAGAAAATCGTCATTCATTTCTAAAGGAATGTATTCAACATCCATAAAATCCTGAAGAATCAACTCCTTTTCAGGATAACTTGCCGTAACATCAACGGTGATGATACCATTGGTTGACTGTTTGTCCCCTCCACATCCTGCCACTGCAACCAACAGGATAATTGTTAAAATTGAATTTGCTTTTTTCATACTTTATAAATTAAAATAGGTCAAAATTCATTTCTTGCACTATAATTTATTTAAAATGGAAGAAATAAGTACATATATTATCATCGTCAGCCAAATTGTCAATTAGTTGACGGAGTTTTTTGTTCTTCTCTTTGTCATATCCCTTGTTCTGAGAAGAAAGTCCATCTATCCGCTCTTTTGCTATATAAGGCAAAATCTCATAAAATCCCTCTTGCCCATTCGCTGTATTTCTAAATAGCCATAAAAATCCGCCATCAATATCATTATTAAAAAACTTACTGAATTCATTGATTTTGATTTCTCCCGTTATTTTATCATAAGCTGCATAATACAAAGTTTTATGCAAGTATAAACTAAAAAAAAGAAAACGATTACATTCTGCAATTTGACCAATCTGTATGTATTTTTGTCTTTCTTCAATAGTAATAAAAGCATTTCTATCCATTTTATGCATAGTTTCTACAGTAAATTTATATTTTCCTGAATTGATTGAAAACCGGGGTGTCGATACGACTCCGTTGTCCAATGAAAAAATGGTATCCGTAAAAAATTCATAATAAGAGAATTGTTGGTTAAATGGCCAAATAATGTTGCGGTCTACTGCAAAAGGATTACCCTTTTTTATTATATCAAGTTTTCTTGTATATACAATATCTTCCGAATCTATATCAATTAATTGATATTCAAAATAATCATCAAAAAAATAGTTGGGATTTCGCATCACAGCTAATTTACCATTTCCCAGTGCATAAATATTTTCTCCAAAACTATGCGCTTTTACTTTTTTCTTAAAATGGTTTTCGAAATCATACACAAATATATCATGAAGATAATTGTCATTGATATAAAATTCTTGTCGTTTTTCATCCATCGCCATTCCAAGTGCTAATAAATATTCTCCGGGGCCTTGTCCCTTTTTTCCCAATTTTCTCACAAAACTTCCATCTTTACCAAATAGTATCTCTCCGGGGAAAATATAATTGGCTGTTATACAGGGCTCTAAAAAACGGTTTGGTCCAAAAATAGATTTATCGTTGGTTTCTAAAGGAACGTATGTAATATCTTCAATAAATTCACTAAAGTTTACCTGATCGCCGGATATATGATCAAGCGCTTTCTCCAAATCAATAACCGGAATTTTTTCGCTCTCAGTTACAACAATTTGAGTGGTTTTTTTATTGTTGCACGAAAGGCAGAACAGCAATCCAATCAAGAGCGGAATAAATGGTAGAAGTGTTTTCATGTAATTATTTTGTTTTTTTATATTACAACCACAGCCACAACAATCATCACCAATTCCCCCACAAAACATTCATTTCTCTCTCTTTCAACTCAGCCTTGCTGAGTTGAGTTAATTTTGATTTACTTAATTTTTTGCATAAAAGCCAAAACGCTTTTGGAGAAAAGAGTGCGTGTACTTCATGTTTTGTAAAGTAAGCAGATTAACAAATATAGTTTCTACTTTCAGACCCATCATGGTATATTTAAAGTTGCAATAACTGATTAAATTTTCACAAAAATAAACCAAAAATTTCAGAAAAACAAATATTTTTGCATTCGTTTTCTTGTTCTTTCAGCTTCATATTCTATGATAATTACGAAATAAAAATATAATCATTTGAGATATAAAACAATAGCATTTCTCACAGAAATATATGTTATTTTTTATTTAAAAACTCAATAGTAATACCTTCCGCATCTGAAAAAGATTGAAATATCAAATCAATATATTCTGTTGTTAATAATGACAAATCAACATAGCCGATAGACGATATGGATACGAAGATATGGCGTAGAAGAAAACGAAATATCTTCCAAGTAATTTGTCGCTACGTCATTGCGAGTTGCTATCATTTTTTTATTTTTACAATCATCAACACCGGATTATCATCGTCTAATAAAGATTCTGTTAGTTCTTCCAATTTTTTTCTCTGCTGAATGGAAGAATATGCCCTGTTTTTTGGTACGGCTTCCTTAAGTTCGGTCGGGTCAGCCAGCGTGTATATTTTGTCCTGATAAACTTGATGGTTTTCAATCCGGAAACCAAACGGATTAAAATCAATTCCCCCGTCAATGTTATTAATGAAAACTTCCGAATTATATATTTTTACTGTTTTTGAACTTGAATCGTAAAGGCATAAATGCCTTTCCATATTATGCTCTCTGCTTGTCCATACTTTTAAAAACAAGAAATTATTTACTTCAAGAAAACTCCAAATGCGATATCGTCCATCTTCAAAATGAGGATCTATTGGTACTTCCAAAGAACGCATTTTTATATTTGTTTCATAATCAGCCTTTTTGCTTCCCATCTGAAAAATGTATTCAGGTAAAAATACTTGAAAATCATGGGTAGAAAACAACGTATCGCAAAACATCTCTTTAATAAGAAAAGTACTATCCATATTTTGAAAACCAACACAATGAGCATCAAACATGCGAATCACTTTCTTGGGTTTCACAGAATAGGTATTAAGGTACGAATAGTCAGTGCTATCTAAATGTAAATAATTCCGATCCAAGTGGTAAGCCGAAAAAAAATCCGGAATCAAATTTCCATTATCAAGGATAACAAAGTTTTTGAATACGGAAATACTCTGTGTATGAACTACTGAAGCACTATGATCCCTAATTGTGCGGATATGATTACCGTCAAAGTCATATACTTCAATTGCATTCTTGAAATTGTTATACATCAGAAAACGTTCGTTTTTATGATCCAATACGCAACATCTGGCGAAACCTTCTCCGGGTCCTTGCCCTACATTAAAGAGGTCCTTTATAAAATTTCCCTGACGGTCAAACATTAGGACACGACCACCGCCACTGATAAAAATCCGCTTATCGGATAAGTACGCAAAACACCCGTCTCCCATTAAAGAATTATCACTTGTTTCTAATTTCACATACTCTATACTGTCGGCAATAGAAGACAAATTTTCAGTATCTGTAAATTTCCATCCGGAAAGATTGATAACATCAATACAGGATTGGTCTCCTGTATTATTTTGACAACTACAGGCAAATCCAAACAGGTATATCGCTATTGAATGCAATAAATAGTTTTTCATCTGTAAGTTTAATCAATTGATAACACACTTTCGGGTATCCCTTCAAAAAAGTCACCGTTCATTGTGTTTATTCGTTCCATCTTTATGGATAAAACAGGGTAAATTTATGTCTTTTTTACGAACGATGCAAGAAAAAAGCGAAAATTTTACAAAAATTATCTCAAGACAACCATCTATTTGCGGGTTCCTTATAAAAAGTTAATCGGGTGGGGGATTGGGATTGTTGTCTTAATAATCGGAGTGAGATTTGTTAATTTTTTTTTGCTAAATATTAAATTGAGGTGCTGAACCCGACCGAACTTAAGGAAGCCGTACCAAAAAACAGGGCATATTCTTCCATTCAGCAGAGAAAAAAATTGGAATTGATTTGGATGAAAAATGGTTTTGGCAGGACGAATAAATTCAACTCCTCTATCGGAGTTGAGAGGATGATGAGGGGTTGCTCTACCCCGGGCTGCGCTTCGCTTGCCGCGGGGTTACCCAAGTAGAAGACCTTACGGTCTTCCGGGTTCAGCACCTCAATTTAATATTTAGCCGTTTTTTTCATGTACTGCGAGAAAAATAAAAAATCCCGACAAGGCTCACGGCGGGATTCGGGTGTCAATAAATTCTGATGGAACCTGTTTTTGCAGGTAATGCAGAAAGATAAATTAGGGATATTTAGATTAAAGTTTTTCATGTATGCGTAAATTTTCTAAGTCATTTGAATCTGATCAGCATCACTATGGGATTTTCATCTTCTTCTATTTTTGATGCTATCGCTTTCAGTTCATTTCGCAAGTTCCCCTGTTCATACGCCTCTTTCAATTGGAAAGGTTGAAGAAAGCAGTAATATTGATTATTTTCAACCGATTGAATATCGGTCGGTTTTGGCCCAAATTTTACAGGCGTTCTGAGAACATCATCAGAATTGTAAAGAGATTGCTCCGAAATTTTTCCTGTCTGTTTATTTAAGACTAATGCAGTAGATGAAAAATTAGCTCCATTCTTTGTTAAAGTCATAAACCGATAATTTTCTGTATCAGCATTTATTACTAAAAAATTAGATACTAAATTTTGGATGGATGGAGTACGCGCCATGATCGGCTCCAAAGTAAAGTTTGGCGTTAATTTGTAGATTGTATCTGCCAGCAAGTTCAGGTAAGCATGTTTATTGTGATTTGAAACATATTTTAAGTTACCCAAAAAAGAATACATTTCATTGCTTAATTCTGTTTGAAGATATTCAACCAATTTTTTTTCAAAGGGAAACGATTTTTTATTCCTCACTTCTCCAGTTTGTTTCGAAATTAAAAGCAATTCGATGACATATTCTATATTATCCTGATTTTCATAGTAAAACAATAAATGTTCTTTATCAAAATTGTAAATGTTGCTATATCGATTGATCTCTTTCACGAATGAGGGTAATATAATCCGTTTAAATGACCCCGATAAATCATACACTAAAATTCCTTTTCCCGTATCATAAATGTAAAGTTCCTCATAGTCTTTATCAAATATTGCATTTGCCGTTGAAAGATACTCATCTAAACAAGGAGGCGTAATTAAGTATATTTAATCTTTTCATATATTTCCCCTATAAATGCTGTTCAAACCATGAGCCTTTTCCATTGTCCGAAATCGTCAAATAAGCGCTGAACACCAGCGACGGGTCTTTTCGTTTTTCCAATGACCGGTAAATGTTTTTTATTTTTCGTGTCGGTTTTTTATTGAAAATTGTTTTCCCGTTTACGATGATTTTAACCGGCTTGTTAAAATCAATCATGGTGTCGTTTAATCCGATTGTCAGTGTTTGATAATCGTTTTTCAATATGGTAAATGTGTTATTTGAAAAATCAACAATGGCTGTTTTTTCTTTTTGGGCTTCTTCAATCGGAACGGACAGCCAGTAAAATGTGTCGTGCGGGGTGTCGTCCTGTCTCCATACAACTTTCTCCGGATAGGGATTCCGGATGTATTGAGCCATCCATGCAACGGCAAGCGTATCGACGTGGTCCATCCAATGTCCTTTTCCTTCAACGACATGCGTTTCGTGAATATATCCTTTCGTATCTTCCTGTTGCAAGCGGTCTAACCATTGTCCATATTTGGGGGCCAATGTGTTCCGGTCGTAGGCTCCGTCTTTCTCGCCCATCCATATCATAAACGGCGTATTTCGCAAATTGACGGGCGAAACGTCGCCGGGATGGCCGGCCATCATGGATGCGGCAGCCCACCGGTCGGCCAAACGCGGAGCCAGGCGATAGGCGCCGTCGCCTCCGGCCGAATATCCCATTACATATACTTTGTTGGGATTCACATTTAATTCGACGATTGCCGTTTGGATAATTTTATCGAACAAAGCATCCACATGCGGTTGAAACCACATATTCCAATCATTTACAGCCGCTCTTGGCACGAGATAGACACCTTCTTTGGGCGTATAGAGGCGCAATTGATTTTTCCATTGCTGGTCGTTTACTTCCGGCG
>BNTV01000146.1 GCA_025996865.1 Bacteroidia bacterium | reverse complement strand
ATTTTTTCTGCTATTTTGAACACATCTTCTTTTTCGTCCAAAGAGGCGAAAGATTGCAGTTGCAACCAGTAATAATCAATGTTTTCGCCCATTATTTCAATTGCTTCATTGATGACTTCAATAGACGATTCGAAAAGATCCATTTCTAACAAGGCTTCGCCCATGGCTTGGTAAATAATGTTCAAGGCTTCGTCATCTCCGGCATATTTGTCTTTCAATGTACTGAAAAAATGAAACGCTTCTTCTTCCATTCCCAAATGAAGTATAGCGGTCAATTTGTATCCGTCGCCCCAGACGTCGGCTGTTTCTTTGTAGCGTTCGCACAAGGCAAGCAAATCGTTCCACTGTTCATAATCATACAGTAACAGAAAGATTTCGTAAAGCAAATCTTCGTCGGACACGTAAAGTTTCAAGGCATGTTCGATGGCTTGCTTTGCTTTTTTATGGTCATTTTCGGACAAATAAATTTCGATAATTTCCGTCAGTTCTTCCGGTTCGTAATAACCGGGTGATTTACCCACACGGACGGCATTATCCCATTCGAGAAAAAAATCGGGATGCGATTCTTCCTCGTCTTCGTAAAAATTATTGTATATGTTATCGTAATCTAACATTTAGTCTTTGTCTTTTATTTTATTCCACGAATCCTTTAAGGAAACGGTACGATTAAAAATCAGCTTTTCGGGTTTGGAATCCGGGTCCACATTGAAATAACCGATGCGTTGGAATTGGAAATTCTCCAAAGGTTGGGCGTTTTCCAGCTCTTTTTCTATCTTGCAAGCGGTCAATATTTTCAATGAATCGGGGTTCAACAAATTCCTGAAATCGAGGTCTTTTTCTTCGCTCGGATTTTCCACACTGAACAAACGGTCGTACAGACGAACTTCCGCCGTGAGGCAATGCGCTACCGAAACCCAGTGCAAAGTTCCTTTCACTTTGCGATTGCTTTCAGGCATTCCGCTTTTGGTGAGCGGATCATATTCCGCATAAATTTCGCTTATATTTCCTGCTTCGTCTTTTTTAACGCCGGTGCATTTAACGATATAGGCGTTTTTCAGCCGGACTTCCCGACCCGGTGTCATGCGGAAGAATTTCTTCGGCGCATCTTCCATAAAGTCTTCTCTTTCAATATATAATTCTCTCGAAAAAGCAATTTCATGAACGCCTGCCGACTCATCTTCGGGATTGTTGACGGCTTCCATCATTTCCGTTTTTCCTTCGGGATAATTTGTAATGACTAATTTCACAGGATCCAAAACGGCTGATACCCGTTTGGCTTTGGCATTCAGATCTTCGCGAATCGAATGTTCCAACAAGGCATGATCAATGATGCCGTCGCATTTCGTATAACCGATTCTGTCTATGAATTTATGAATTGATTCCGGTGTGTAGCCGCGGCGGCGGAAACCGCAAATAGTCGGCATGCGCGGATCGTCCCAACCGGAAACCAGATTTTCCTTGACCAATTGCAGCAGTTTCCGTTTGCTCATGACGGTATAGGTCAAATTTAAACGGTTGAATTCGTATTGGTGCGGGCGATACGTTCCGTCTTCGGGCCGGAAGTGTTTCAATTCGTCGATAAACCAATCGTATAAAGGACGGTGCACTTCAAACTCCAAGGTACAGAGAGAATGGGTAACTCCCTCAAAATAGTCAGATTGACCATGTGCAAAATCGTACATGGGATAGGCTTTCCAGGTGTTGCCCGTCCGGTGATGCGGCGTATAAATCACGCGGTATATAATCGGGTCGCGAAAGTGCATATTCGAATTGGCCATGTCTATTTTGGCTCTCAGCACCATTTGACCTTCGGCGATTTCGCCAGTATTCATTTTGTTGAATAATTCGAGGTTTTCTTCGACCGGCCGGTCGCGGAAGGGACTGTGGACGCCGGCTTGAGTAGGCGTTCCCTTTTGTTGGGCGATTTGTTCGGAAGTTTGTTCGTCGATATAGGCTTTGCCCGCTTTAATCAAGTCGGTAGCGTAATCCCACAAGTGTTGGAAATAATCGGAAGCGTAATAAACATTTCCCCATTTGTATCCCAACCATTGAATATCGTCCATAATGGCATCGACATATTCCGTATCTTCTTTAATCGGATTGGTGTCGTCGAAACGCAGGTTACAGACGCCGCCATATTCTCGGGCAATGCCAAAATCCAAACAGATCGCTTTGGCGTGACCTATATGTAAATAGCCATTGGGTTCGGGCGGAAAACGGGTTTGCACTCTGCCATCATTCATCCCCTCAGCCAAATCCTTTTCTACTACTGCTTCTATAAAATTCAGGCTTTTTTTACCCTCTTCCGGAACAATATTTTCTTCACTCATAATCTATCGCATTTTATCAGGGTGCAAAAATACGCATTTTTTTTTGTAATTCAGTTAAATTTTATAACTTTGTGCCCGAAAAATAATGCCTTGTGGTGTAACGGTAGCACATCGGATTCTGGTTCCGCTTGTCTGGGTTCGAATCCTAGCAAGGCAACGAAAAATCTTTGCTATAACCCCCAATCGCTTTCGCTTCATTGGGGGTTATTTATAACTTTAAGAATCAAAGATGAATATTATGAACACAAACGAAAATCAATTGACAAGCATTGATGATATAATGGATGCCAAATACGGCAAAGAAGGAACTCCCGAACGCGAAGCATTCAGAAGGGAAGCATACACCTATTGCATGGGACAGGTAATCCACGATGCCCGTAAAAACGAAAAAGTATCGCAAAATGAGATTGCTCAACGTATTGGCGTGAATAAATCCTATATTTCCAGGGTAGAAAACGGTACTATTGAGCCGGGAGTCGGAACGTTTTACCGGATTATGGAGGCTTTGGGCTTGCGGGTTGAGATTGTAAAACCGGTTTACTAAAAATGAGCAACCCAAAATTAAAAACGCAAGTTTCCTTGTGTATAATGATGTTTATGCAGTATCTGCTGTTAGCTGTCTGGTGGGTACCTTTCATCGTTTATCTGACCAATGCAGGTATTTCCGGCAACTTGAAAGCCTTGGTAATGAGTTCGATGGCCATTGGCTTTATGGCTTCATCCATCATGGGCGCTTTCGCCGACCGTTATTTTCCGGCGCAAAAAGTATTGTCGCTTTCCAATTTTATAGTAGCTATTCTGCTGGCTTATGTGGGATTGGCGCATGATGTCCTAACGACTATGATTTGCGTATTTTTGATTATGCTCGTCTATATGCCCACGTGGAGCCTGACAGGCACCATCGTATTGAAGCATGTTCAACCGGAGCATTTCCCAAGAATTCGCTTGTTCGGGACGCTCGGATGGGTTGCCTCCGGTTTGTTCAGCCTGGTATTTATCAAGGTTTTTCACGTGAAAGTTTTTGACGGAGGCACAATTCCTTTCCTTTGCGGAAGCGGAGTCGCTTTCATTGCTTCTATTGCGAACCTTACGCTTCCGGACACTCCTCCGGGTGGGAAAAAAGACAAAATTTCCATTGCTGATTTATTGGGTTTGAAAGCTTTTACACTGTTTCGCGACCGCAATTTCCTGATTTTCACACTTTGTGCATTTGCTGCTGTGTTGGCTTATTCGCTTTACTATACTTTCGGAGCGGAATTTCTACAAGACCGTCATTTCGAATACATTACGATTACGCTGAATTGGGGGCAGGCAGGTGAATTGTTCTTTTTGTTCATCACAACCATTGTAATTACCCGTTTCGGGATCAAGAAAGCGATGATTTTCGGACTGGCCGCCATGCTTGCCCGTTACCTGTCTTTCTGGTGGGGAAGCGTTTCCGATACGCCGGCATTTTATATTGTCGGGATTCTCTTTCATGGCGTGATTTTTGGTTTGTTTTTCGTTACCGGACAAATTTACACCGATAAAAAAGCGCCTGATTCGTTGCGTGCACAAGCACAAGGTTTGCTTGCTTTTTTGCTGTGGGGCGTCGGCCTGCTGGCAGGCAATTTTATTTGCAGTAATCTTATCAGCGCCAACAAAACGATTGATTCGGCCGGCATTGCTGTCTATAACTGGCCTGTGATATTTGGTGCGACTTCCGGATTTTCTTTTATTGTTTTGCTGCTTTTTATTGTATTTCACAAATCGGAATAATTTAGGTGGTAGTTTAGGCTATTTACATATTTTTTGTTATAAATAGGGGAAAATGTCGTTTACGACGTTTTAAAAAATAAACCGGCAATCGTTCGTAATCCGTACTTGGATCTCGGACAACCAAAGGCTTCGCATGTGGACATTTACACGCTGGATTTCCCGCCGTTGAAAAAAAGCGACATCATGCAAACGAAAGCGAAAAAAACACGTTTGCTCCCGTTTTTCATCGCGTAAAGAATTTTTATGTCACCAATAAATCCTCGATCCTGTTTTTGGGTGGTTTTGATCTCTGTTCTTAACAACAAACAAAGCCTATTTTACGATAATCCCATTATTCAATTAAAAATCGCCGATTCGCTTTTGAAAATCGATTCCATCAATGAAGAAGCGCTTCGCATCAAGTGCAAAGCGCTCATTAAAATGGGAAAAAAGAGCTTGGCAAAAACCACTTTTGATAATTTCAGCCGGGAATATAAATCTTTATTGGGAGAGCCTTATTCCGGATCTATTAAGAACTTTTGGGAATAATCAAAACTTAAACGAAATCCCCACTTCAATCAAAGAGATTCCATACCCTACTTCGGCAAACACGGCAATATTATCGACAAAATAATAACGGGCGCCAACATAAAGCGCCGGAGTAAAACGGCTTTCATTATCCGGTTTGACATATTGGTCAGCCCTCCCATAAGTAGAAGAACTAACAATATTATACCCCAACAGCAAACCACCGTAAGTATCCAACTTGTCAATCGGATTGTAATGGAAAGAAGCTCTGGGTCCAATAATTAAATACGAAAAATCATATCCGTAATTCCCTCCGGTATATTTGATATTGAATCGATTGGAAGTATAACCCAAATAGCCGCCCACACCAATGGATGCTTTTCCTTCCAATAAACCATCGAGAAGTCCGTAATCAAAAGAACCGGAAACAAGCGGAATTTTTGTTTCATAACCGGATCCTCCCAGATAACTCGGCACGCCAATGCCTAAATTAATCACTTTGTCTCCTTTCGAAAACAACTGGGCATTTGCCCCTACACTCAAACTCAGACCAAACAAAAAGACAAAAATAGCTTTTAAAACAACATTCTTTTTCATATTCACAATAATTTATATTTTACAAAAGTAGATTATTTATTTAAAAACAAAAAATTTTCGGATAGAATATTGTACTTTTGCGAAAAAAAAGGTTAATACCTAAAAAAGATTATCAATGAAATACAAAGCTTTATTCGAAAACGCTCAAAAAGCGGGAAAAGTATTATTAACACTTCCGGATAAAAGGATGAATGAAATCCTGCATTCCGTAGGAAAAAATATTCTGAACAAAAAAGATACAATTCTTACGGAAAATCAAAAAGATTTAGACCGGATGAATCCTTCCGATCCCAAATACGACCGTTTAAAACTAACCGCCGAACGAATGGAAGGAATTGTTGCGGATTTGGAAAACGTAACGCGCTTACCTTCGCCTGTGGGACGGATTTTGATGGAAACCGTCCGTCCAAATGGACTGAAAATCAAGAAAGTCAGCGTTCCGTTCGGCCTTATCGGGATTATTTATGAAGCCCGGCCGAATGTGAGTATCGACGTTTTTTCGCTCTGTTTCAAGTCAGGCAATGCCTGTATCCTGAAAGGCGGTTCCGACGCTGAATATTCCAACAAAGCCATTGTGCAAGCGATTCGGGAAGTCCTCCAATCTTTTTCGATACCGGAGGATTGTTGCACCCTGTTGCCTTCCGGACGGGAAGCCGCTGCCGCTTTGCTGGACGCCCGCGGACAGGTCGATTTGATTATCCCGCGCGGCAGCCAGAGCCTGATTCGGTTTGTACATGAAAACGCAAAAGTTCCGGTCATTGAGACGGGAGCCGGGATTTGCCATACCTACTTTGACGCGGAAGGCGACAAAGAAATCGGGCGAGCCGTCGTCGCCAATGCCAAAACACGGCGCGTAAGCGTTTGCAACGCATTGGATTGCATGATTATCCACGAAAAAAGATTATCCGATTTGCCGTTTATCTGCGAAAAATTAAAAGACAGCCATGTGATTATTTACGCCGACGAGAAATCTTACAAGGCTCTGTCGGGTTTTTATCCTGAGAATCTGTTGCAACATGCTACGGAAGAAAGTTTCGGCACCGAATTTCTGGATTATAAAATGAGTATCAAAACCGTTCCGGACAGGAAAGAAGCGTTTGAACACATCGCCCGGTACGGTTCGAAGCACAGCGAATGTATTGTTTCCGAAAACGAGGAAACAGCGGATTGGTTTCAAAATCAAGTCGATGCAGCCTGCGTTTACGTAAATGCGCCGACTTCTTTTTCCGATGGCGCTCAATTTGGTCTGGGCGCAGAAATCGGTATCAGTACGCAAAAACTGCACGCCCGGGGTCCGATGGCACTGGAAGAATTGACAACTTATAAATGGCTGATTGAAGGGAGAGGGCAAATTAGATAATTTGAATGTTTTTAGGGTGCATTTGACTACGTCAATTACTTTGCAATTCATCCGCTTGGATGATTTTTAATTATACCGGTTTCATAGGTCTGAACTTAAAATGGTTTGTATTCAATAATATTAAAAATTCAAAACAATTTTTGACAAATTCAATTAAAAAATGATTATTAATTGCCATCAAACACTTAAAAAATCAAATGTGAAAGTTAATTATTATTAACTTTTCAAAACAGATGTGTTTTGATGCGACTATCTCTCTCTTTTTTATCGGTATCAGCCGGTTAATATTTGAATACGATGCTTGCCAATATGCTTTGAGGGCGAAGTGCATATATGTATTGGTAAGTATCTAATTCGCCGTATGAAGTATAAGTATAATTTTTTTGATTTAAAATATTGTTCCAATTCAATTCAAAATTGAGATTTTTGTGTTTGTAGGTAAATCCCAAATCCACAAATGCCAACTGTGAATGTACGGAGGGTGCGATCTCATTGTGCAAATATTCTGCTTGGGCATTGACTTCCATTTTGTTATTGACGAAATAGTGGCCTTGCAATTTTTGAGAAAGCTGATTAAGGCTATTCTTTATTTTTCCTTTCACAGGAGAATAAATATCTGTCTGCCTATCGGTAAAGTTTGTTTCGTAAGTGAAGGTAGCCGTCCTTTTCAGGATTAAGGTTATTCTTGGTGCCAATAACAAGATTTGATTTCGAACGGGATACAAAATGCCTTGTTGCTGTTTTTCCGATTTATTTTGCATATACTGTGTAGTAAGCGATAGCGTAATGCCTTGATAAAAGAAATTTTTGGCAATATATCCGATTCCTGACCACGAGTCCGTATAATTATCCAAAGCCGAATATCCGGAGACAATCATCCCGTTCAAAAATCGTTGCTGAGCGACCCGGTTCCTTTTCCGTTTATTATACGACCCGGAAATGTTATAGTAAAACCCGTTAAGCGCATCTTTATGATTTAACCGTAACGAATACCGCAAACCTGTTGTTTCCGCTTGAATCCCGGCAGATTGTAAGGACTTGTAATCCGGCATGATATAGGAAGTCAAAAAATCGGATAAGTTGTTTCCAACATCTTGATTATAAGCTCCGGAAGCCCTCACGGTAGTAAGGCCGTCGAACGCATAAGAGAACGAAATTTGAGTATTCAGATATACATAATTGCGCAAATTCCTGCTATTGTATTGATTGTCCTTTATGTTAAATCCGTAATAAACAAAAGGAAGTTCCGCCGACAGATCAAATTTCCTTAATTTATATCTGTAATAAGCGGTTAAGGCTAATTTAATAAAATCACTGTTAATCCGGTTACTCAGGCTATCCACCCTGCCGGTATATTTCAGATCGGTATCCAGACCGTCCGAACTTGCTTCCAATTCGCCTTTGACTTGGATGGAAAAACGGCTAAAGTTATGAAGCCAATAAGTATTATTGTTTGTATAGAAACCTTTTCTTTCTATTTGTTGGTTAGAAGCGCTATCCGTTCCTTCTTTCTGTACGGTTAATTGTTGCGGCAAAGAGAAATAGCCGATATATGACTGTAAATTCCAAATCTTTGAGCCTATTTTTTTCGTAAACCGCAAGTTGTTTTGAATATTCAAATGAGACCGGACGAATTTCTGAAAAATCGGCAATTGATTTTGAATATCAAATCGGGTATCTGCCCAAGACATTTTCATTTTCAAAGCGTTATCTATATATCGTGCCGACGAATTATCCGTGTAAGTCAACATTCCGTCCAATGAATTTTCACGTCGTTTCAGTATTTGGTATTCATTGATTACAAAAGCGCTGTCTTCCAAAAAATAGGATGAAAAATGGGCGGTTTCTTCTTTTCTGGCATCGTTAACGTAATTGACATTAAGCCTTAACTGATTGTCGGTTCCGGTTTTCCACAATTGATTCAAAGAAGCGGTATGCGTTTGGTTAAACAAATAACGCGGCTCTTCTATCGGCGGATTACTGAAACCGGTTTCATGCAACAGTCCGAATTGTACGGGATTATACCGAAGTTCATCCCTGTCGGAGGACGACAAGGTTTGATCGCTCATCTCCAACGTAATGTCTTTTCCCGTATTATTGGTTTTGTACATCAGCAGCGCCTGACTTTTCTGTTGTACATTCAGACCGAAAACTTTCAGCAACCACAAAATATCATTAAAATCATATCCTCCACCGGTTTCCGCCGTACCTGTCGGTCGAAATTTATTTTTGTCTTTTAAACGAAGGTTGATCGCTGCCGTAAAAGACGATACTTCCCCTTTTAATAATTTAACCGGTTGGTGATTTTCAATCACTTCTACATTCGATACCGCATCTACGGGAACATTGTTGACGGCAATTCCGTATTTTTGTTTCAATAAATCCATTCCTTCGATATAGAACGTATTGATGGAATTGCCTTCGTATGTGACACCCCCTGATTTCGAAACTTCTATCCCCGGTATTTTTTTCAATACGTCGCCTATATTCCGGTCATTTTGCGTTTGAAGGAGCGATACATTGTACACGATTGTATCTTCTTTCAGTCCAACGTATTTGGGATTGATTTTTACTTCTTTTAATTGAATATCTTTTTGATTCAGCGCAATATCCAATTTCCGGAAAGGTTCGGAAAGCGTAAAGCTGCACGATTCATAACCCAATAGGGAAATCTCCAGAAACAAAGAATCGGTCTGTGTCTCAAAAACAAGCCGGAAATACCCTTTTGCATCCGTAAAGCCGTATGCAAGTGTATTGTCTTTATCATCATGCAGTAAAGCGACTACACTTTCTAAAGGAAGCGCAGTCGCTTTACTTTTAACGGTTCCTTCCACTATCTGCTGAGCCGGCAGGGCAAAAGCATAAAGTAAAAACAAAACAGTGGCTATTCCCTTCATTCGTCTGTTCTTTCAATGGGATTGTAAGGTCGTTTTTTGTAGGCAGATGCAGGGAATGGTGATTCCGGTGTTAAAGGGCTTCCGGTGCTGTATGCTCCCATATTATCCATAAACCGCTGCATCGCTTTATTAAATTCGTTCCGGCTTATTTTCCTGCCGTAACTTATATTATATATTGATTTTACTCCGGAGGGTATTTCGATAGCAGTACATTCAAAAGAAAAAAATCCTTGCTCGTCTATCGCTTTCAGAATCAAGCCGGGTAAGCCGTTGAATTTCCAAGGCCCGTCGCTGACAGGAATTTCTTTGGTGTACCAAACTTTATAATTCCGGCCTCTGAAAGTAGTAGTCGCTTTCGTACACAAATATCCGCATACCGTAAGCGTATCGTTGCTTAATTTCCAATGAAAATCCGGTACTGCTTCTTCATATTCATTATTATCAAATCCAAAATATTGCATAAAAGTCAATTGCCCTTTTTGCGGATAATGTTTAAATAGTGTAAAGTCATTCGCCATGGAAGCTCGTGTGTGTTTTTTAATTTCGGTGAAAATTTCTTGTTCCGAAACCCTTTGACCTGTGTCATACGATTTTTTCACGAGAATATGAAGCGCCGAATCGGATAAATAGGTGGAAAAAGGAAAATATTTGGAGCGTTGATTTCCTATTTGCAACAACATTAAATCTTTAACCTTTTTTTCCGGATTTAATGTATCCATTACACAAATCTGCCGATATAGACATGATATCCTTACCGTATCCACTGCCGGAGGGCCGTCTGGGAATATTTCGGAGTGGACCGGTAAATGATATAAGTTTATTAAAAAAAGTAAAAATAAAATTTGTTTCATTATACAATTTTTTACTGTCAATCTATTCTTCTTCTACCGCAATTATGAAGCAGAAGAATATATTAACCCGATACTACTCATAAATAGACATGCAATAACACAAAATAATTTCTTTTTCATCATTCTTAAATTTTAATTAATTAAACATTCAATTTCCTTATAACCAAATTCTCTACATGAAAATTTGCTTGTGGTAAAGATAATTCAAAATATTTAATCGTCCAAACAAGAAATTATACAAAAATAATACAATTTCTTGAATAAATTGTTACATTTGTTGCACAAAAATCATAAAGCCATGTCAATAGGTAAATGATTATCCGCATGATGTCCTACCCCCTAAAAAACGGAGCCTTCGTGAGTGCCACTTTTATCAAAAGAAATTCTTTCATTATTTGTATAATTCACTGATTTTCATTATCTTTGTTCTATAATTTCAAGCAAAAAGAGGTATGAATATTTTTGATTTTACTAAAAATTTCCCTGATGAGGAATCTTGTATTTTGCATTTTGATGTGATTTACACGTTTGGGCTTTTTCCCTTTGCGCGGATTATCTACAAACTCGCTTTCGGTCATGACCACCACTTTCGACTGTTTTTGACTGCCGGCTCCCCGTTTCAATGGTTCGT